>NZ_CP096463.1:0-53322 GCF_056529615.1 Staphylococcus sp. Z5-21
CTGTTTTGGAGGATTTACATATAATTTATCTGCTCTTTTTGAAGGTTTTACTTCTATTAATCCATAAGCAATTAACTCATTTTTGAGCCTAGCCACTTTTTTACGATTTATATTCAAAAATTTTGCAATTTCTTGATTTGGCATCACGCAGTAAATATTATGTGTTTTATCGTAAAAAATATCTTTAAATACACTATATTCATAACGACTTAGATAAATAGCGTAAGTAATAATAGCATCGGGCGATAGTTTATTATAAAATGGATTATCAAAAAGTGCATAAGGCAAACGATAAAACTCATCAATATCATTTAGATAATAGTATTTATCATATGGCTTTTTGGGATATAATCGATTATTTGAAGTAGGAACTCTTATTTCTTCTAAAAGACCATATTCAATCAATTCTTTTTTTAAATTTATAATTGTAGGTTCAGAAACATGTAGCATACCTTTTAAATCTGAATTTGAATATATTGAAAATAAACGATTATTTTCATCTAAAAATTGAGATTGATCTTGGTTATTTTTTGCATAAGCAATTGTTAAACTTTGACGTTCAGTAATAATCGCATAGAGTAATTTACTTTTGGCTCTCATAGCTTTGAACTTGTTGTCTGTAAATAAGAATTTGTGTAGTTTTGTGAATTTTTGATTTTCTTCATTTGTCATAATAAAAAACCTCTTTCCGAATTTTAAATTGGTAAGAGGTAATAAAACGCTTTTATATATTTTCCGTTCATATAATAACTTCAATACTTGCACTAAGTAATCATTCATTATATAATACAAGTATAAATTTGATATTAAATAAACGTGTGCCAACGTTTTATTACCAAACATTTAAGGGCAACTACTACCAATAGTTGCTCTTTTTATTTTGTTATAAATTAATAATAACACTTATATACCTATAGAAACAATTTATTTTGTAACTTTTTATGAGTAACATGTTACATGTAACAAACAACACAAAGAATATATAAGAATGAATTAAGAACAACGAGATTATGTATAAGTTGAAAGAAACAAGTTTTTCAGTAACATGTTACATGTAACAAACAACACAAAGAATATATAAGAATGAATTAAGAACAATGAGATTATGTATAAGTTGAAAGAAACAAGTTTTTCAGTAACATGTTACATGTAACAAACAACACAAAGAATATATAAGAATGAATTAAGAACAACGAGATTATGTATAAGTTGAAAGAAACAAGTTTTTCAGTAACATGTTACATGTAACAAACAACACAAAGAATATATAAGAATGAATTAAGAACAACGAGATTATGTATAAGTTGAAAGAAACAAGTTTTTCAGTAACATGTTACATGTAACAAACAACACAAAGAATATATAAGAATGAATTAAGAACAATGAGATTATGTATAAGTTGAAAGAAACAAAGTTTTGCAGTAACATGTTACATGTAACAAACAACACAAAGAATATATAAGAATGAATTAAGAACAACGAGATTATGTATAAGTTGAAAGAAACAAAGTTTTGCAGTAACATGTTACATGTAACAAACAACACAAAGAATATATAAGAATGAATTAAGAACAATGAGATTATGTATAAGTTGAAAGAAACAAAGTTTTGCAGTAACATGTTACATGTAACAAACAACACAAAGAATATATAAGAATGAATTAAGAACAACGAGATTATGTATAAGTTGAAAGAAACAAAGTTTTGCAGTAACATGTTACATGTAACAAACAACACAAAGAATATATAAGAATGAATTAAGAACAATGAGATTATGTAGGAGGGTTATTTTGAATATAATAACAGTTGGAAATTTTAAAGGTGGCGTAGGTAAAACTACAGTATCTACATTACTTTCTTATATTGCATCTGAAAACTATAACAAAAAGGTTCTTTTAATAGATTTTGATCCTCAAGGTAACGCTACTCAAATTATGAAAAGAACTTATCCAGAATTTAAAGAGGAATCACTTTCATTCATAAATATGCTAAAAAGTGGAAATATAGATGAAAGTATCATTAGATTAACTTCTAATTTATCATTATTGCCCGCTGATTCGTCTTTGGCTAATTTATCCGATATTATTTCAAAAACAGACATTTTGAAAAAAAGATATATTTTAAAAAATGTGGTAGAAAAAATTGAAAAAATTTATGATTTCGATTATGTATTTATAGATGTGCCACCTACTATAAATTCAGATTTTACTAATAATGCTGTTTACGCAAGTAATTATATTTTAATGGTATTTCAAACACAACAATCAGCTTATGAGAGCAGTCTTTCTTTTGTTAATTTTCTAAGAGATAGAAAAAAAGAGTCAGATTTACCATTTGAATTAGTTGGTGCAGTTCCAGTATTAATAAAAAAAAATGGACGAGTAGATAAACAAATATTAGAGATGTCTAAATCTGCGTTTTCTGAAGCATTATTTGAACACCAAATATATCAAAGAGAAAGAATAAAAAAGTTCGCTGCTGATGGGATAAAAGATAAAGATATGCATGATAAAAAAGTCATACATATGTTCAACAAAGTATATGAAGAATTAGTTAGTAGAATTAAATTAATTGAGGAGGAATGAAATGTATGGCTGGATTTTTAGATAATATAGATACTTCGGAAGTGAAATACACAGAGAATTATAGACCTATATCTAAAAGTACAACAATGAGAGTAGATACTGATATTAAGAAAAGGCTAAACCAAATGGCGTTAGATAAAGATACGTCTATAAAATCAATAATTGATAAAGTTTTAGAAGAATTTTTAGAAAATAATAAGTATTAAAAAGTTAATTTATAGTAATTTTTCAAATAAAGAAAATGCTAAAATGCGTCACTATACTAGTGACGCATTTTTTGTAACTTCTGATAATCATCGATTATGTTAATAAATGCAAAATCAAACAGAACTTTTTTAATGTTAGCAACAATTTTTATTACCATTTTCTTTTTTCTCATTATTTTCGTCTTTTTTGTCTGTTTTCTCTTCAATTTCAACTGAACAACATGACTGTTCTTGAGGTTTTAATTTTTTTAATGCGTCTTTGATACCCATTTACTTCACCTCCTTAAATGATTAAGTTAACAATTAGACCAGTAGCAATAGCTACGACTAAAATTGCTATAACAAAAGATATTACAAATTTCTTTTTAAATAATTTAGATAACAATACAACTTCAGGAATACTTGCTCCTGCGCCACCTATAATTAATGCTACGACTGTTCCCAGTGACATCCCTTTAGATACTAAAGCTTCAGCTATAGGAAGCATTGTTTCTGGTCTAATATACATAGGTATACCAATAACAGAAGCAATAATAACAGAGATAATACTATCGCCACTCGCATATTGTGTTATAAAGCTTTCTGGAATAAATCCATAAATAAATGCACCGATAAATACACCAATAATTAAATAAGGTAACATTGGATATAGGAAAGCCCAAGCATCATTTAGCGCTTGCTTAACACGAGATCCTGATTTATTAGTGAAAAATCCATCACCTTTGACATTAACGCCTTTATAACTCTCTGCTAAATTCACTTTTGAAAAAACAAGGCCAGTTAAAATGCTGAATATCGCTAATACAACAAAATAAACAACAGCAACTTTCCACCCTAATAAAATCCATAGCATAAATATCATGAGTGGATTCATGAGTGGCGAAGCGATTAAGAAACTCATAGCTGGACCAAACGGAACTTTAGAGTTTAACAAACCTGCAAGTATAGGAATAGTAGAACAAGAACAAAATGGTGTTATAGCACCAAAAATCATTCCTAATACATAGTTGGTTGCTTTATTTGGTTTGCTTAAAAGCTTTTGTATTTTATCTTCTGATACTACTTGTTGAATTAAACTTACAATAAAACTTACAACTATAAATAATGCTAACAATTCAAAAAATAACATTAAAAATGTTTTTATGAATTCTATGATTGAATCTGTCATTAGTATAATTCCTCTGAATTTATTTAATCAACTTTTTTTGATATATAAATTAAAAAAAGTTGATTAATATGATGTGTAATAAGATAAATCCTATAATATTTTACAGCAAGTATCTTCAGTTAATACAACTTGAATTTGTGCTTCATTGATTTTGTAGTAGTTCCAAGTACCGTATTTTTCAGGTATTAAAATCTGTGCACTTACTAGTTTTTTTAAATGATATGAAATTTTAGATTGTTTTAAATCTAATAACTCCTCTAAGTCGCATACACATAGTGATTTATTAGGGCTTTGACTAATTTGATTAAGTATTTTTAATCTATTTTTGTCAGCAAGTGCATTAAACATGCTTTCATAAAAAGCTAATTGTTCATCTTCATTCATATCAGTTTTTGCTTTAATAACTTCCATAAAAAGAACACCTCTTTTTTATAATATTTGATTAGAGTTTATATTATTTTTATTTCAATTCTTGTATTGCTTGTTTGTAGTTATTTTCTGTTGATTCACCATACTGATGAATATTACCTTTAAAGAACTCCTTCTCCATATATATTGTAGCTTCTTTTAAAGTGACTTCTCTTGATACCATAACAAGATTTAAATAACTTACAAAGTAACCAACAGATAAAGTACTTGCGTGGTTTACTCGCAATCAGGCACACCTCCTTATTGTCTAAATAATTTTATTCCATTTAATATATCAATTTTTTTTGATATATTAAATATAAATCAATATATACATTATTGCAAGATTAAAAAACTATAATTTCACATAAACTTAGACATGCTCCACAGCAATAGTAAAAATATTTTCTTCCTAACTATATTATTAGAAACTCAAATTAAGTTAAATTTTAAAAATCCAAATCAATACATAGACACTAATCTATATAGATGCTAATCTATGGTAGTAAAATAATTAATGAGGTGAGTATAATGTTAAATATTGAAATATACGAAGAAGCTATGTGCTGTTCTACTGGCGTATGTGGTCCAGAACCGGATGAAACACTAATAAAGACGAACCAAATCAATGAATATTTAAAACAAAATCAAATAGAAGTTCAACGTTATAATATGAGTAATAATCCGAATGAATTTATTAAAAATAAAGAAGCTATTCGTTTAATTCAAGAAAAAGGTAATGAAGTTTTACCAATCACTTTTATAGAAGGCAATATAGCTAAAACGGGTACTTATATTACCCAAGAAGAAGCCGATGAAATTATTACGGTTAATCAGATGAGAAATGGAGGATGCTGTGGTGGAGATGGATGCTGTTAAATACTTAAATAAATTGAATTTAGATAATGTTGAGTTAACAAAATATTTGTTTTTTACTGGTAAAGGTGGCGTAGGCAAAACGACGATATCAAGTTCTATTGCTTTAAACTTAGCAGAGAATGGAAAGAAAGTAGCTTTAGTAAGTACTGATCCAGCTAGTAATTTACAAGATGTATTTCAAATGGAATTATCTAATAAATTAACTACATATCAACCTATACCTAATCTCTCTATAGCCAATTTTGACCCGATTGCTGCTGCAGACGATTATAAAGCACAAGCTATAGAACCTTATGAGGGTATTCTACCAGAAGATGTGCTTTCTGAGATGAAAGAACAGTTAAGTGGTTCGTGTACAGTTGAAGTAGCAGCATTTAATGAATTTACAAATTTTTTATCCGATAAAACTTTAGAACAAGAATTTGATTTCATTATATTTGATACAGCTCCAACAGGTCACACCTTGAGAATGCTTGAATTACCTTCTGCATGGACAGATTATTTAAATACAACGAGTAATGACGCTTCTTGCTTAGGTCAATTATCGGGTTTAAATGAAAATAGAGGTAAATATAATTCAGCACTTGAAAAACTACGTAACCAAGACGATACGACCATGATCTTAGTTGCGAAACCTAACCACTCTTCTATATATGAAATTCAAAGAGCGCAACAAGAATTACAACAACTATCAATTTCTAAATTCAAAGTAGTCATTAACAACTATATAGAAGAAAGTCACGGTTTAATTTCGAGTCAGATGAAATCAGAACAAGATAAAAACATTAATCATTTTACTGAATGGTTAAATAACAATCATGCTTATTACGTTCCATATAAAAAGCAGAAAGAAGAAGGTATAGAAAGTTTAACTAATCTATTAAATGATGATAACTTAATTGAAAATGATGACTTTATTGTTGAAGATCATCCGCAATTCAATAAATTAATAGATGAAATTGAAAATAGTAAAGTTCAATATTTATTTACAATGGGAAAAGGTGGCGTTGGTAAAACGACAGTAGCAACGCAATTAGCTACAGAATTATCTAATAAAGGACATCGTATTCTTTTAGCAACGACTGACCCTACTAAAGAAATTAATGTTGAAACCACAAGTAATTTAAATACTGCTTATATTGATGAAGAACAAGCATTAGAAAAGTATAAAAAAGAAATATTAGCCACAGTGAATGATGATACACCACAAGACGATATTGATTATATTATGGAAGATTTAAAATCACCTTGTACAGAAGAAATAGCATTTTTCAAAGCCTTTAGTGACATTATGGAGAATCAAGAAGACATGGATTACGTAATTGTAGATACAGCTCCTACAGGCCATACCTTGTTGTTACTTGATTCTAGTGAAAATCACCATAAAGAACTAAAGAAAAAATCAACTCAAACTACCAGTAATGTTGAAACGTTATTACCTAAAATTCAAAATCAAGATTTAACACAGATGATAATCGTAACACTAGCAGAAAAAACACCTTATTTAGAATCTAAACGTTTAGTAGAAGATTTAAATAGAGCCGATATAGGACATAATTGGTGGGTCGTTAATCAATCATTAGTTACGCTAAATCAACGTGATGACCTTTTTAGTAACAAAAAAGAAGATGAATCGATTTGGATAAACAAGATTAAAAATGAAAGTCTTAATAATTACTTTGTCATACCTTATGGAGGGTTAGAATAATGAAAAAAATTGTTATCATTGGTTCAGTTGCTGCCGGTACGAGTGTCGCGGCTAAAGCAAGAAGAAATAGTGAAGATGTTGAAATTACCGTTTTTGATAAAGGTAGTGATATTTCGTATTCCGTATGTGGTATCCCCTACTATATAGGAGGTAATGTATCTGATATTGATGAACTCACGCCACGAAATGCTAAATGGTTTAAAGAACGCTTTAATATAGATATTTATACAGAATATGAAGTGAATAAGATAAATGATAGTGATCAAACAATAACAGTTACTAATTTAGTAAATGATGAAAAGATGATTCAAAAATATGACGAATTAGTATTAGCAACAGGTTCATCGCCTAAAGAACTCCCTCAATTAAATAGCGAAGAAT
Organism: Staphylococcus sp. Z5-21; assembly: GCF_056529615.1. NCBI lineage: Bacteria > Bacillati > Bacillota > Bacilli > Caryophanales > Staphylococcaceae > Staphylococcus > Staphylococcus sp. Z5-21. Next base: position 7,336 of record NZ_CP096463.1, read on the forward strand.
ATAATAATGTGTTTAAAGTTAAAAATATTAATGATGCCAAAGCAATTTATAATTATATTAATGACCATGATGTTCAGAATATAACAATCGTTGGCGGTGGATTTATTGGTTTAGAGATGTTAGAACAATTATCTAATTACAACACTTCAATTGTTCAACGTAACACTTTTATGCCTCATTTAGACTACGATATGAGTTTTATGATTCAAGAATATATTGAAGATAAAGCTAACGTATATACCTATAATGAAATTGACATTATTGATTATGATGAGAATCATACGATAAATAGAGTCAGCTTAAAAACTGGCGAATTAATTGATACAGACTTAATCATTATTGGGATTGGTGTCACACCAAATACTAAATTAGCTAAAGAAATTGGTATTAATATTGGAGAATCTGGAGCAATACAAACCAATAAGTATTTGGAAACAAATATTCCTCATATATATGCAATTGGTGATGCAGCAGAAAGTTATAATTTAATTACTGGTAATCCTATATATAGACCGCTAGGTTCTACAGCAAATAAAATGGGTCGTATTTTAGGAGATCGATTAACTGGTGGAAATCTAGAACATAAAGGCATTTTAGGCACAGGCATTGTCCGTATCTTTGATATGACAATTGCCCAGACAGGTTTAACCGAAAAAGAAGCTGTTGAGTTAGAAATTGATATTGATGTATTACACAATGTGAAACCGAATCGTCCAGAATATATGCAAGGTCAAGAAATGGTAATTAAAGCTATATTTGATAAAAATAATTCTAAATTACTTGGTGCGCAAATAGTTGGGTATGAGGGCGTAGACAAGAGAATTGATGTACTAGCTACTGCTATAACATTTGGTGCCAAAGCAGAAGATTTATTTCATTTAGATTTAGCATATGCACCTCCTTTTTCTACAACTAAAGATCCTGTTATTTATACAGGGATGATTGGTCACAATATTACTCGGGGACGTAAAATTATAACGCCTGAAGAAGTCGTAAAACAAAAAAATGATTTATTGATTTTAGATGTACGTTCTCCAAAGCAATTTGAAGTTGATCATGTTGATGGAGCGATTAACGTCCCATTGAAAACGTTGAGAAGTTATGCAAAAACGTTAGATGAAAATCAAACAATCGTGACTTATTGTAATAAAGGTACTACTGGTAATGCTGCACAAAACGTACTTATTAATTTAGGCTTTAAACAAGTATATAATTTATCAGGTGGCAATAAAAATTATCAACGATATAAAAGATTTCAAGTAGAAAGGGAGAAGAAAAATTGAATTATAATGAGATATCACAATACTTGAAAGTGATTGCTGATAGTAGCCGTCTTGAAATATTAGATTTGTTATCTTGTGGTGAATTATGCGCTTGTGATTTATTAGAGCATTTTTCTTTTTCTCAACCCACATTAAGTCATCATATGAAAGTATTAAAAGACAATAATTTAATTACATCCAGAAAAGATGGTAATAAAAATTTATACAAATTGAATCATGACGTATTGGATGACGTTACATCACGACTGACTCTATTGAGTTCCAGTACTGTCCCATGTATATGTGAAACAGTAGAGAAAGGTGAGTGTTAATGATGACGATATTAGCAATCACAATATTTGTATTAACGTTAATTTTTGTTATATGGCAACCTAAAGGTCTAGATATTGGTATTACTGCATTAATTGGTGCTGTAGTTGCTATAATCACTGGCGTTGTAAGCTTTTCAGACGTACTAGAAGTTACTGGAATTGTTTGGAATGCGACCTTAACTTTTGTTGCAGTTATTCTTATTTCACTCATATTAGATGAAATTGGCTTCTTTGAATGGTCTGCTATACATATGGTGAGAGCATCAAAAGGTAGCGGATTGAAAATGTTTATCTTTATCATGCTATTAGGTTCAGTTGTAGCAGCTTTCTTCGCAAATGATGGAGCAGCTTTAATACTTACTCCTATTGTTTTAGCTATGGTTCGTAGTTTAGGATTTGATAAAAAAGCGATATTTCCATTTATTATTGCTAGTGGTTTTATAGCTGATTCTACATCATTACCGCTCATTGTCAGTAATTTAGTTAATATTGTTTCCGCAGATTATTTCGATATTGGATTTATTGAATACTTCAGTAAAATGATTATACCTAATATATTCTCATTGATCGCAAGTATTCTTGTTTTATGGTTATATTTTAGAAAGTCTATTCCAAAAACATTTAATGCAGTAAACATTAGAGAACCAAGAGAAGCGATTAAAGATAAAAAACTTTTTAACATCTCGTGGATCGTACTTGGTATATTACTCATTGGTTATTTAATAAGTGAGTTTATAAATATTCCAGTATCCATTATTGCTGGTATCATTGCTTTAATATTTGTATTATTAGCGCGTAAATCTAAAGCCGTGCATACGAAACAAGTAATTAAAGGTGCGCCATGGAATATTGTTTTATTCTCCATTGGTATGTATCTCGTCGTATTTGGTTTGAAAAACGTGGGCATTACAACACTTCTTGGTGATGTACTAACAAACATTTCAAGTTATGGCTTATTTAGCAGCATTATGGGTATGGGCTTTGTAGCTGCATTCCTATCCTCTATTATGAATAACATGCCAACCGTTTTAATAGATGCAATAGCAATTGGTCAATCGAGTGCTACAGGAATATTAAAAGAAGGTATGATTTATGCGAATATTATCGGATCTGATTTGGGGCCTAAGATAACACCAATTGGTTCGTTAGCCACACTTCTTTGGTTACACGTACTAACTCAAAAAGGTGTCAAGATTTCTTGGGGAACCTATTTTAAGACCGGAATTATTATCACAATCCCTGTTTTATTTGTAACCCTATTAGGTCTATATTTAACACTAATAATTTTTTAAAAGAGAGGTAATAATAAATGGATAAGAAAACAATTTACTTTATATGTACTGGTAATTCTTGTCGTAGTCAAATGGCTGAGGGCTGGGGAAGAGAAATACTCGGCGAAGAATGGAATGTTTACTCAGCAGGTATCGAAACGCATGGCGTAAATCCTAAGGCGATAGAAGCTATGAAAGAAGTGGATATTGACATATCAAACCATACTTCTGATTTAATTGATAATAAAATTTTAAGACAATCAGACCTAGTTGTTACACTTTGTAGTGATGCTGATGAGAATTGTCCAGTCATCCCGCCTAATGTAAAAAAAGAACATTGGGGCTTTGATGACCCAGCAGGTAAATCTTGGTCAGAATTTCAACGTGTAAGAGATGAAATAGGTCAAAAGATCAAGCAATTTTATGATAATTAAGTTAATATAAAATTCAAAAACAGAGGATAAGCATTGTTATATGTGCTTATCCTCTGTTTTATATAATGATATTTGCTGCTTACCTTTTTCTGTTAGTTCTGCATATATTGTTGTGCCACATATAGGAAAACACCCATTGTAGAATAACTCTATATTTTTTGCTAAATCTTGCCTCGCTATGCTTTCAAGTGCTAATAAAAAATTTTTTCGCTTACATCTAAAGTTTTAAAATCTACACTTTATTCTTCTCTAATCGATAACAGTACATTATACACTAAATCTTGTTTTAACAACGTTCATCACCTCTTATTTATCTAGATGACGATACAAGGTTGCTCTACTTATATTTGTCTGTTCTTTTATCTCATCTAAAGTGTATTTTTTGCTCATATACATCTCAATAGCATCTCTAAGGTTATTATCATCGCGTTTGGGTACACTCTAATTAAACGATAATTAAGTGTTTGTCACTTTACTGGGTATATTAGAATTACTTTACTTAATAAATGAGAAAAAGGATAGCTAAGAGCTATCCTTTTAAATCTTAAAGTATCAATTACTTATAAAAATTCTTTTTCTTTAATATAATTATAGTTACCTTCAAACTTCTCTAATGTTTTATCTTTTAACAAGTAAGTAGTATTAAATAGCTTGTTAAGAAAATATCTATCATGTGAAACTGCAATTATAGATCCTTCATAATCTAATAAAGCATCTTCTATGGTTTCCTTGGCATCTATATCTAAATGGTTTGTGGGCTCGTCTAAAACAAGTAAATTATAATCAGTGTTTACAATTTGTGCCCATCTTAATCTTATTTTTTCTCCTCCACTTAGATCATTAACCTTTTTAAACACATCTTTACCATAAAACATAAAATTAGCTAAAATATGTCTAGCTTGACCTTCTGATACATTGACTTTTTCACGAATTGTATTCAACAAAGTATCATTGTTATCACTTTCAAATTCATGTTGTGAAAGATAGCCAATTTTTAAATTGTTTGCAGTTTTAATTGAACCTTCATCTACTGAAGTGATTCCTAAAATCATTTTTAACAATGTGGATTTACCAGTACCATTATCTCCTATAATAGCGACATGTTCGCCTCTTCTGATTAACATATTTACATTTTCAAATAATGGATAGTCATATCCTTTAGCAACATTTTCCATTTCAACAACTCTATTAGAAACGCGCTTACCTTCTTCTAGTTCCATATTCATTTTTTTTGAATTTAAAGTTGGTCTTTCTAACCGTTTAATGCGATTCAAAGCTTTTTCCATACTTTTAGCTCGACGATACATTGCAGCATTCGGTGGTTTAGCTTGGCTTGCCCATGTTCTTAATTGCTTTATAGACTCTTTCATTTTTTTAATTTTCTTTTGTTGTGTTTTATAGGTTTCGAATTCAGCTAATAGTCTTTTTTCTCTTTCTTCAACAAAATATGAATAATTTCCATTATAAGTATGAAGCGCTTTTTGATCTATTTCCATAATTTGATTGACTGTTTCATCTAAAAAGTAACGATCGTGTGAAACAATTACAGCAGCGCCTTCATAACTTTCTATATAGTTAGCCAACCATTCTATAGATTTAACATCAAGGTGATTTGTTGGTTCATCTAAAAGTAGCAAGTCTGTAGGCTTAATTAATATTTGAGCAAGTCCTACTTTTGTACGTTCTCCCCCTGATAAATCTCCCCACTCTGTTTCAAGTAAATGAGCGATATTTAAACCATGAGTCACTTTACGTATTTTTGCGTCTATCTCATAACCACCATTTTCTTCATAATATGTCTGTAACTCACCATAACGAGACATTAGTGTGCTTATATCTTCTATATCTTCGCTCATTTTATTTTCTATAATTTCAAGCTGTTTTGATATAGTATTTAACTCTTGAAATACAGATTTCAAACATTGATAAACACTTGTACTTTTTTCATAATCAGGTATTTGGTTTAAATAACCTATCCTCACATTTTTCTTCCAACTAATAACACCTTGGGAAAGTGTTTCTAACCCAGCTAGTAACTTTAGTAAAGTGGTTTTCCCTTCACCATTACGTCCTACTAATCCTATAGTTTCACCAGAATTAAGGGTCATCTTAATATTATCGAATAAAGTTTCCTCTACATAACTTTTAGAAACATTCGAGGCATTTAGTATATTCATTTTTCTTCCTCCATGTTATCTATAAGGAAGAAGTATATAGTGTCAGTTCCTTATAGACCGATTAATAATTTCAAAAAAGACAGACTTCACCAATTTTGGAATTAAAATCGAAAATTTGTTGCGTATGATTTGTAAATATCTGCAACAATAAGCTATAAGAAACATTTAGACACCTCCTCAAATATAATTTATACATATATTACAATAAAAAATTAGTAACTTAAAGAGTGTGCAGAAAATAACCATTTATGTCACTATTTAAAGGAATAACAAATACAATCAAATGGTCATTTGACTATAATGTTTGAGTAGATCACAATAATAACCAAGTGGAGTTGATAGGCTCCCTTAAAGTACAAGCAAGACACTTGAAGAAGAAAAATGTATTATACTTGACCGCGTACTATGGTACGCGGTTTATTATTATTTAGAGGTGAACTATGTGAGTTATCGTATTACTGCATTTGCAGAAAAATGTGGGGTAAATAAAGAGACGATTAGATATTACGAACAAAAAAATTTATTACAAGAACCTTCCCGAACGAAAGCTGGTTATCGGATATATTCAGATGATGATGTTAAGCGTGTATGGTTTATTAAACGGATGCAAGAGCTTGGTTTTTCTTTAAGTGAAATCCACAAGTTGCTTGGTGTTGTAGATAAGGATGATGTGCGGTGTTCGGATATATATGAGTTCGTTTCTCAAAAAGTTGATGAAGTACAACAACAAATTAGAGATTTAATGCGTGTTGAGAATATGTTGAATGATTTAAAAGAATGTTGTCCGAATGAAGAATATTTATATTCTTGCCCTATTATTGAGAAAATGTTTGAGGGTTAAAATCAACTTTTTAGCAGGTGATGTAAATTGACTGTACAAAAGCGAAAAAATGTAAAGGATAATGATAAATTATTGTTTTTAGGAATACCAGCATTGTTGGTTCTATGTTGCGCTTTACCAATCCTTTTAATTGCAATTGGATTGAGTTCTATGGGTGCTTTCTTAATAGGAAAACAAGTTTGGATATTTGGTGCTGTTTTGTTAATTGTCGGACTGATTATGTTGGTAAAAAGAAGAGGTAGTCGTAATACATGTCAGTCGGATTGTTGCCATTCTAAATTCAGTGAAACAGAAGAAAAAGGGGGGGAGTGATTTGAAATCAATATTGTTCTTTAAAAGATTTTATTATCAGCTCTCATTATTGTAAGCCTCTCAGCATGTGGAATATCCAATGGAACCAACACGATAAACAATGAAAAAACACAACCAATAAGTTCCGAGAAGCCAACACTCATTTATTTCATGGCATCTTGGTGTCCGACTTGTGTAGCAGGGGAAAAGGTATTTAAACAGATTCATAATAAATATGGGAACAATGTTCAACTTATAACTGTTGATATGGATCCCCTACAAGATACAGAACAAGATTTAAAGGATTTCCAACGTCAATATGGTGGAGAATGGACACATTTAATCGATAAAGAATATGAACTCACTAAAAAGTATAAAGTAAAACAATTGGAAGAAGTTTTTTTAATAGATAGCAATCAAGAAGTTATATATCACGCGGTTAACCCTTCCTTCGATGATTTACAAAAGGAACTAACACGTATTGGAGTGAGTAGTTCATGACGTTTCCCTTTATATTTATTTTTTCAGCAGGAATAGTTGCTGCGTTTAATCCTTGCGGGATTGTTATGTTGCCTTCATATATTAGTTATTTAATTGGTGAAGGAGAGGTTGAAACAAGGCGTTCCTTAATAAGGACAATCTCAAAGGGGCTATGGTTAGGATTGTCTATGACGTTGGGATTTCTAACTATTTTTGTGATAGCCGGTTTTCTATTATCGTTATTAGGTAGAGCTTTAATCAATGTTTTTCCAATTTGGTCATTTCTAATGGGCGTACTTATCTTTCTTTTGGGACTAGGGATGTTGCTTGGAAAAAAAGTTTCTCTACCTTTAAGAGTTAATATTAAACAGGGTAAACGATCAGTTTATTTCTATGGTATTGCTTATGGAATCACATCATTAAGTTGTACGTTGCCAGCCTTTTTATTTGTACTCACTGAATCTATGCAAGATAATTCGTTATTGATGGTTATACTTAAATTTATTGTGTACTCAATCGGTATGGGTGTTGTCGTTACTTCCATAACCATTGTTTCTTTGATTTCAAAAAGATATGTCCAACAATTACTTTCTAAAAATATGGCAATGATCCAATTTATTTCCTCCATTGTTATTTTAATTTCAGGAATTTATATTTCTTATTATTGGGGGATTGGTCCGGGTGGCATATTTCGATAATTAAAAGGAGTGTTAAAAAATGACTAAGAAAATCAGTATGAAAGTTAGTGGCATGACTTGTATGGGTTGTGAAGAACATGTAGCAGTTGCACTTGAAAATATTGGTGCCAAGAATGTAGAAGCTAGTTTTCGTCACGGTGAAGTATTATTTGAATTACCCGATGATATTGGGATTGAAAGTGCAAAAAAGGCTATTGATGAGGCGAAATATCAACCTGGAGAAATAGAAGAAATATCATCACAAGAAAATGTGGTGTTAGGTAATGAAGGCGATTATGACTTACTTATCATTGGTTCCGGTGGTTCGGCTTTTTCAGCTGCGATCAAAGCGATTGAATACGGGGCAAAAGTAGCCATGATTGAGCGTGGAACCGTTGGCGGAACATGTGTAAACATTGGCTGTGTTCCATCAAAAACACTTCTTAGGGCTGGAGAAATTAATCATTTAGCAAAAGTAAATCCATTTACGGGATTACAAACATCTGCTGGAGAAGTGGAATTAGCACCCTTAATCAAGCAAAAAGATGAATTAGTGAGTGAGCTTCGCAATCAAAAATATGTGGATCTAATTGATGAATATGGAATTGACTTAATTGTAGGTGAAGCAAAATTTACTGATGAACAGACGGTTGAAGTCAATGGGGAGAAACTTTCCGCAAAACGCTTTTTAATTGCAACGGGTGCATCTCCTTCTCTCCCGCCGATTTCAGGACTTGAAGAAGTGGAGTATTTAACAAGTACAACGCTCCTTGAAATAAAAAAGGTACCTAAACGATTAACGGTGATCGGTTCAGGATATATCGGAATGGAGCTTGGCCAATTGTTTCATAACTTAGGTTCAGAAGTAACGCTTATGCAAAGAAGTGAGCGACTGTTAAAAGAGTATGACCCAGAGATTTCTGAAGTAGTAGAAAAAGCTTTAATTGAACAAGGAATAAACCTTGTAAAAGGGGCATCTTTTGAGCGTGTAGAACAATCTGGAGAGATAAAGAAGGTTCATGTTACAGTAGATGGCAAGAAAAAAGTGATTGAATCAGAGCAGCTGCTTGTTGCAACAGGAAGAAAACCAAATACGGATACGTTGAATTTAAATGCAGCTGGGGTTAAAGTCGGAAAACGAAAAGAAATACTGATAAATGATTATGCTAGAACAAGTAATGAAAAGATTTATGCGGCAGGAGATGTTACATTAGGGCCTCAATTTGTCTATCTAGCAGCATATGAAGGTGGAATTGTTGCCGATAATGCAATCGGTGGATTAAATAAAAAACTAGATTTATCAGTGGTTCCCGGCGTGACATTTACAAATCCAGGGGTAGCAACAGTAGGCTTAACAGAAGAACAAGCAAAAGAAAAAGGCTATGAGGTCAAAACCTCCGTATTGCCTTTAGATGCTGTTCCAAGAGCGATAGTAAATCATGAAACAACAGGTGTTTTTAAGCTTATTGCTGATTCGAAAACATTGAAAATGTTAGGGGTTCATGTTGTATCTGAAAATGCAGGTGAAGTGATTTATGCAGCGACTTTAGCCGTTAAGTTTGGTTTAACCGTAGATGATTTAAAAGAAATCCTTGCACCATATTTAACAATGGCAGAAGGATTGAAATTAGCTGCCCTGACGTTTGATAAAGATGTTTCAAAATTATCTTGTTGTGCGGGATAACAACACAATGAATCCACCGTTTGGTTAAGACGGTGGATTCTTTCAACCTTGGACAAGGTACGCGGTTTCATTAGATAGAAATAAGGCAAACGTATTATAGAGTCAATTCTGCGAGGAGGTTAATGATGATAAAGAAATACGATCTTATTGTGATTGGTACAGGTTCTGCGGGTTCAATCACAGCAGCAAAATGTAATAAAGCCGGCTGGAATGTAGCTATGGTAGATGACAGGCCGTTTGGAGGCACGTGTGCACTACGTGGATGTGACCCAAAAAAGGTTCTACATGGTGCTGCCGAGCTTATTGATTGGAACAAACGGATGGTTAAGAATGGAGTACCGTCTGAAGTCTCCATCAACTGGAAAGATCTTATGAATTTTAAAAGAACCTTTACAGATGATGTCCCGGAAAAAAAAGAGGAAGCATTGAATAAACAGGGAATCGATACGTATCATGGCAATGCATCTTTCGTGAGTGAGGACAAACTTGAAGTGAATAAAGAAGTGCTCGAGGGGAGTCATTTCTTGATCGCTAGTGGTGCGAAACCTACCCCTTTACCCATAGAAGGAGAAGAACATCTTACTTATAGTGATGAGTTTTTGGAGTTGGATGAATTACCACAAAGAATCGTCTTTGTTGGTGGTGGGTATATTTCGTTTGAATTTGCTCATATCGCGGCACGTGCTGGATCAGAAGTTCATATTATCCATCGAGGTCAAAGACCTTTGGAGAATTTTGATATAGATCTTGTAGATATCCTTTTAGAAAAGTCGAAAGAGATTGGCATACAGGTACATCTTCAACATTCCGTTGAATCCATTGAAAAAGAACAAGGAAAGTTTCATGTGTACGCTCGAAAAAAAGAGGATATAACGCGGTTTGAAGCAGACATTGTTATTCATGGTGCTGGACGGGTCCCTGCCTTAGATATGAATCTTGAAAAAGGGAATATAGAAAGGAAAAAACATGGTGTCCATGTTAATGAGTATTTGCAAAGTGTAAGTAACCCGAATGTCTATGCAGCTGGAGATGCTGCAGCAACGGATGGCTTGCCCCTCACACCTGTAGCCAGTGCAGATTCTCATGTCGTAGCATCTAATTTATTGAAAGGGAACAGCAAAAAAATTGAATATCCCGTGATTCCATCTGCTGTATTTACCGTACCTAAAATGGCATCGGTAGGTATGAGCGAGGAGGAAGCCAAAAACTCTGGCCGGAATATTAAAGTAAAGCAGAAAAACATCTCCGACTGGTTTACGTATAAACGGACAAATGAGGACTTTGCTGCGTTTAAAGTGCTGATTGACGAAGATCATGATCAAATTGTTGGTGCTCATTTGATTAGTAATGAAGCCGATGAACTGATTAATCATTTTGCAACAGCCATTCGTTTTGGGATTTCAACCAAAGAATTGAAACAAATGATATTTGCCTATCCAACAGTAGCTTCAGACATTGCACACATGTTGTAATTTTTATCATATGTTTTTCCATCATGATTTTTCCATTATCTCTTGTACACGCTTATTCAGAAAAGGGCGATTGTTGAAAATCAAAAGCTTAATTTCTCACTAAAAATACGGAGGAATTAAGCTTTTTTATCTTTCAAAATCCTTAACGTCCGTATTTTTCCGACGGTACCTCGACTATTAAGTATTTGATTTGCATATATAAAATCCTCGTTCAATACTATCCCTCCAAACTGTTGTTAATCACTCTATGCTTGAAATAATTATCATAGTTCAAAAAGGATACGTTATAATTGCTATATTGATTAAATGTTCAAGGAGTGCTTTATGATTTATACAATTGTAGTATTCATTGTTGCAGGATTAGCTGAAATTGGTGGTGGTTATCTAATTTGGTTATGTCTCAGAGAAGGGAAGCCACTTTATTTGGGGATCTTTGGGGGAATAGCCATAGTTTGGTTCTGTTGCAAAGTCAGAAAAAATATAACTAATTATCATTTTAACATGGTAGTATTCCCTTAACTGGCCAACATGTGATTAATTTCGTAGCACGGCGAAAATCCGTAGATCTGAAGAGACCTACGGTTCTTTTTATATAGACCATAAATACATTCAATACCTTTGAGTGTATTCTTTGCCGTATTGACGCTTTGATATCTCGTCTTTCTCACTTTAATATGACGGTGATCCTGCTCAATGAGGTTATTAAGATATTTAGATGTACAATGACAGTCGGGATTAAGTTTAAAATCTTTAATCAACTTAGACATTGCCACCTTCGTCGAAGGTGCCTGGTCTGTAATTATCATTTGAGGTTTACCAAATTGTTTAATAAGTCGCTTAATAAACGCATATGCTGAATGATTATCTCGTTTCTTACGTAACCAAATATCCAATGTATGACCATCTGCATCAATGGCACGATATAAATAGCACCATTTTCCTTTTATTTTAATGTATGTCTCATCAACGCGCCATTTATAATAAGCTTTTTTATGCTTTTTCTTCCAAATTTGATACAAAATAGGAGCATATTCTTGAACCCAACGGTAGATCGTTGAATGATGAACGTTAACGCCGCGTTCTCTTAGTATTTCAGATATATCACGATAACTAAGCGCGTATCTTAAGTAATAGCCAACGGCTACAGTTATTACATCTTTATTAAATTGCTTATATCTAAAATAATTCATAGAGAACGCTCCTTTTTTGTTAAAATTATACTATAAAATTAACTTTGCAACAGAACCAGTTGTTTTAATATGTTACCCTTATTACTACATGGGACGTTCTGAAATGAACATGCCCGAAATGAATATGGAGCAAATGCAGCAGATGCAACAAATGATGATGGAACATATGGAAACAACAAAACAAATTAAACAAAAACTAGGCTACTTATCCCCTGTAAAATACAGAGAATTAGCAGCCTAGAACATAGTGTTTTTATTAAGTTCCCATTTTAAGGGTTCAGTGCCTTGTAGTTATTGTGTTTTTATATACTTTACTACTTATTTTCTTTGTTATCATCAAAGGACTGCATGAAGTTCGTGCATGCATTTATCATATTATCCATTCTCTGGTCATAATCAGAACCTTGGGTAAAACCAGTTTGTCCAATGACGATTAAACCAGCTAGTACAAACGACAGCACTAAAGGTAACTTCTTTTTCATCGCTTATTTCCCCTTTCATTCAAAGTATCCCTAATCTTTTTTTAACACTTTCTTTAATTTTTCATATTCATCTTCATTAATTTCCCCTTTGGCCAGCCTTTCCTTTAAAATTTGTAAAGAATCATCTGATCTTACACCTTTTGGTTTTTCTGAAGCTTTTGCAATTAATATATATACACCATAAAATAACAAGCCAAGAATGATAATCCAAAAAATCATGCCAATGAACCCCATTCCGCCCATCATATTTCCTATACCCATACAATTTGTCAGTCCTTTCCTTCTTTCTTGTTTTACAATTATACCATATGGGGTATTAGTATCCCAAAAAAGTGTTTTTAATATTAGTAGCAGAAGGCAATTCATTGTACCGCAAAATGGCCCGATTATTGAACTATTTTTTAATAAAATAATTCCTACGTTCCCAATTCCAGAAAGCAATAATACTAAAAGCTTCCTCATCTGCTTTTTCCTCATCATCTGTCATATAATCTGTATCTTTTATTGGATATTTTGCCGTTTCATCAACGGGAGATTGAATATCTGACTTATGCTTATTTTTTGGTTTCACAATTTTTGAGCGTAATATTTTCATGGGAACGCTCCAAATCAATATCTTTATTTGGCTCATATTTGCGTTTTAAGAGCTTATGTATGTTTTTAGGTTAAAAACTATATGATTTATACCTAATTCTTTAAAATACCCCCTTAAAATTCAAAATAAGAACATTTGAATTTAAACAAACCTCCTGCCATCTCAGCAAGGGGCACTTGAAAACCGTTTGGAAATCATCAAGGGACGGGTAGTATTTTTTGAAAAAGCCACTCAAAAAATCTCCACTCAAGGCACGCATAAAATATCAGCGAATATACCAAAGGAGTGAACATATTGATTCCATATTATCTTTGGTTTAAAGAAAACATTTAAAATTCATGATTATATGCCAACCATTCGACTATTTTTTGAGTTTGTTAAAAGTTCCGAGGCTCAACGTCAATAAAGCAATTGGAATAAAGCACCTATGATTATTAAAAAAAATAAGTTATAATATATTCAAAAATATTTTTGAATGAGGTGTAATTATGATTCAGACTATTGTAACTGCTGCTATTCTTTATATTGTGACAGCATTAGACTTATTAGTGATTTTATTAATGTTCTTTGCTAGAGCAAAGACTAGGAAAGAATATCGAGATATTTATATTGGTCAATATGTAGGATCTGTGGCATTGATTGTCATAAGTTTATTCTTTGCCTTTGTCTTAAATTATGTTCCTGAAAAATGGATATTAGGATTATTAGGGTTAATACCGATTTATTTAGGAATTAAAGTGGCTATTTATGGTGATAGTGACGGAGAAGAGAGAGCTAAAAAAGAATTGAATGAAAAAGGATTGTCTAAACTAGTTGGTACGATTGCAATTATTACGATAGCAAGTTGTGGCGCTGATAATATTGGTGTATTTGTTCCCTATTTTGTGACATTAAGTGTTACTAATTTATTAATTACTTTGTTTGTCTTTTTAATTTTAATTTTCTTCTTGGTATTTACTGCACAAAAATTAGCTAATATTCCAGGAGTTGGAGAAATTGTTGAGAAATTTGGTCGTTGGATTATGGCTGTTATTTATATAGCTTTAGGTTTATTTATCATTATAGAAAATGACACTATTCAAACAATTTTAGGATTTATATTTTAATTTAGGGTGTGATTTTATATGAGCTATAAAAATGCTTGTGATGTGATCTGTGTACATGAGGATAAAGTTAACAATGCCTTAAGTTTTTTAGAAGATGATAAATCTAAGAAATTACTTAACATTTTAGAAAAGATTTGTGATGAGAAGAAATTGAAAATTATATTATCTTTGATTAAAGAAGATGAGTTGTGTGTTTGTGATATTTCTTTGATATTGAAAATGAGTGTTGCTTCAACTTCACATCATTTAAGACTTTTATATAAAAATGATGTGCTTGATTTTTATAAAAAGGGAAAGATGGTATATTATTTTATTAAAGACGATGAAATAAGAGAGTTTTTCTCTAAAAATCAGGAGGGTTTTTGAAACGAGTGAAACGAGTTTCTTCTTGTCTTGATACTATAAAATAAGCAAAGATATAACATAAAATGACTTATCGGAAGTATATATGCTTACATGTTTACAGATGATATAATTATAGAGTCGCCTATCTCTCAGGCGTCAAGTTGACGTAGAGAGGAGGTGTAATTATGCTTGATAACTTTGTTCACATCACGACCACGGCAGCGAGTGGTTGTATCGTAGCGTTATTTGCGCATTGGCTACGCAATCGCAACGATAAGAAAAAATAGGCGACCTTTAGCCAACACCTAAAAAATCCCCTCACTACTTCCGATAGTGAGGGGATTGGTGTATTATGCTTAATAACTTTGTTAAGTGCATTATAACATCATAATTGGTAGGAATGCAAAGTGATTAAATTAGCAGAAGAGTATACTATATTAAAAAAATCCAAAATTGGAGGTAGGTAAGCTGTGAGTACATATGAAGAAGAAAGAATAACAATAGGTGTTAAATTATAGTGACCAGCAATATGCGATTATAAAAAGTGTATTAGGTGAAAATGCTTATAATAGGCTCATTGAAGATATAGAAGGAGTAGTCAAAGATAAAACAAATAGCATTTCTATAAAAATTCCGGATGGCGGCGATTTCTTATTTATAAATACTGATTCTATAGCTTTTATAAATATTGATAAACAATAATTTAAAATAAAAAAGTTAACGATAACGGTCATTATGTAAATTAAGAAGGGAAATTAAAATGAAGAATAATTTTAGTAAACATATCATACTAGATAAATTAAATTTTAATAGAATGCATAAAAATATAGAAGATATAAATTCTATATTTAGCAAGAAAATATCCGAAGCAATAAAAGATATAAATTCTAAATACAGTAAGAAAATATCTGAATCAATAGAAGTTTTAGCTAAAAGTATACCTAACTTAGATGAATTTAAAGATGCTTTAGATAGTTTTATTGATAATACAACTACAGTAAATTCAATTTTTATTAACTATGATTATCCGCCAATAGATTATGTAGATATAAATGAAGTTATTAATTATGTTGAAATGAATTCAAATCATCAGGAGGTAACTAAAGAAAATATTAATTTGATAATGACAAGGTATTTTGATGAAATTCATTTTAATCATTTAAAAAGCCAAGTAACCACTTACAAACTACCTCAAGAAGATATTACTATATTAAAAGAGATTTTAGATGGATATAAGCATGAATATTATTATCTTATAATACCTGCATTATTAGCAAGATTAGAAGGTATGATATTCAATTCAGTGAATTATAAAGGAAGAACTAATTATCGACTCTTTAATATTGTAATTGAGGAAACGATAAACAAGTACAAATCTAAGCATGATTATTATGTTGATGCTGATTACGTCAAAATCAAAGAATATTATAAATTTAAATTAAAACGAAATTTTGAATTTGGTGAAAAAAGGATGAATGAAATTAATAGACATTCTATTATGCATGGTTATGATAATCAGTATGGAACAAAACAAAATGCAGTAATATTATTGCTACATTTCGAGTATCTTTATCATTGTTTAGGAGAATTAAATGAAAATGATAAACAAGATATTCGTAATAAAATGTTGAAATAGTAAACTAATTCAATATTTTACATGATTAGGGTACACCCTAATCATACAATGCGATTGGTTGAATTTGTCGCATGTCACTTTACTTTGTATACGGGAATTACTTTACTTAATAAATGATAAGAGCACCTGTTCTCAAGAAAGCTCTACTCATAGAGTTTTCTTGACACTTCAAATTTTTTAAAGATTATCTATTTTGTTATCTATATTTTGAATATAATTTTTATATTCTGTTATTTTGCTCTCTAAAGCTTTTTTATGTTCATGTAATATTTGTTTTAAAGAGTAATCATTTATGATTATGACACTGTCTTCTATATGTTTCTTTATTGCCTTAATACTTACTCCAAGACCTCTCATACATACTATTAAATTAATTAATTCAAAATCTTTCTCGCTATATACTCTATTGTTAGTTTCATCTCTTTCTATTCCCTCAATTAATTTAATTTTTTCATAATAACGCAGTTTACTTTTACTAATGTTTAGCTTTTTTGACAAATCATCTATAGTTAATTTATCCATTCGAGACCTTTTCCTTTCCTTAAAGTATGGTTTAAGTAATATATTAAAGTTATAAAAGAAATTACACTTTTTTGAATCAAATGGTTGTAATTCAAATGATAAAGGAGGACTAAAATGAAAGCTGTTGTTTTAAATAAACCAGGTGGTGTGGAAGAATTAAACTTAAAGAATGTTGAAAAACCTATACCACAAGATAACGAGGTACTTGTGAAAGTAAAAGCAGCTGCAGTTAATAGAACTGATATAGTAAGCAGAGAAGGGACTATGGAAGACTTAACTGGAAAAATTTTAGGCGTTGAAGTTTCAGGAATAGTTGAAGATATAGGTGGAAATGTGGACGTCCCTATAGGAAAAAAAGTGATGGGTTTAGTAAACCGGGGAGGTTACGGTGAGTATGTCATTATGCATAAGTCTTTTGTTATGGATATGCCAGATAACCTGACTTTTGAAGAAGCAGCTGCAATTCCAGAAGTTTTTTTAACAGCTTATCAAACATTATTTTGGCTTGCTGGTGTTAAAGATAATGAGAAACTGCTCATACATGCTGGTGCGAGTGGCGTAGGAACAGCTGCTATTCAACTTATTAAGAACCTAAGAACAAATGTAGAAGTCTTTGTTACAGCTGGTTCTGATGAAAAGTTAAAATTAACTCAATCTTTAGGTGCTAACCATTTAATTAATTATAAAAAACAAAACTTCCAAGATGGAATCAGTAATCTAACGCAAAATGAAGGTGTTAATGTAATTTTAGATTTTATAGGAGCACCTTATTGGCAACAAAACATTAATAGTTTATCTGTAGATGGTAGACTCGTTTTAATTGGAATATTGGGTGGAACAATTATTAAAGAATTTGATTTACAAACATTACTTCAAAAGAGAATTCAAGTTACAGGTACGCTTCTAACACCAAGAAGCAATGAATACAAATCAAGATTAAAAGATGATTTCTTAAACGACTCCAAAATATTATTCGAACAAAAAAAGATAAAACCTATTGTTGATAGTGTATTTACTATAGAAAATATAAAAGAAGCACACACTTATATGGAAGAAAATAAAAATAGCGGAAAAATAATATTAACCTTTTAAACATGTAGTACCAAAATGAGTCTTACTCAACAGATGATAATAATTGATAAATATTTAACTAACAAAATATTAAAAAGAGAGTTAAATATACTTTTAATATTCTTTCGTATTTAATCTCTTTATTTAAGTTGTTTTCCCTTCCCTTAAAGCATAGTTTAAATATTAAAATAAAAATATCAAAGGAATTAAAAATTTTTGATTAATAAAAAAGAAAGAAGGAATTAAAATGGCACAAGATGTAAATGAACTAAGTAAAAATCCTACCCCAGATCAAGCAGAAGAAAATGCTTTTTTCCCTTCGCCTTATTCACTTAGTCAATATACGGCACCTAAAACAAATTTTGACGGCGTAAAACATAAAAACGCTTATACTGAAGGTAAATGGAAAGTATTAATGATTGCAGCTGAAGAACGTTACGTATTACTAGAAAATGGTAAAATGTTCTCTACAGGAAACCATCCAGTAGAAATGCTATTACCATTACATCATTTAATGGAAGCTGGTTTTGATGTTGATATAGCGACAATTTCAGGCTATCCAGTGAAATTAGAGTTGTGGGCTATGCCTAACGAAGACGAAGCCGTATTACAAACTTATGAAAAATTAAAAGCTAAACTCAAACAGCCTAAAGTTTTGTCTGATGTTATAAAAAATGATTTAGGTTCTAATTCAGATTATTTATCTGTTTTTATACCAGGCGGTCACGGAGCTGTAGTAGGTATTTCAGAAAGTAAAGAGGTTCAAAAAACGTTGGATTGGGCTTTAGAATACGATAAATTTATTATTACTCTATGTCATGGACCAGCAGCTTTATTATCTGCTTCTATGGGTAGAAAAGAGTCTCCATTTAAAGGTTATTCAGTGTGTGTATTTCCTGATGCTTTAGATGAAGGTGCAAACTTAGATATTGGCTATTTACCGGGTAAATTAAAATGGCTTGTGGCTGACCTTTTAAGTAAGCAAGGTCTTAAAGTTGTAAATAAGGAAATGACAGGAAAAACCCATCAAGACCGTAATTTATTAACTGGTGATAGTCCTTTAGCATCTAATGAATTAGGATTACTTGCTGCAGATGCTTTGGTAAATGCTGTTAATAAATAATAAAGATGCCTGTTTTAATCTCACAATACCGGAAGTAAAATGAAAAACTTCTTTGTAGGTAGATGTTTTTATATGAAAGAGTGTCCAGAAAATAACCATTTTCTGTACACTCTCTTTTTATGTCGAAATAAGTGTCACTTTCCGTCTTATATTGCAGTGATTTTACTTAATAAATTGCAAAAGAATATATTTAATTATCCAAAATAAAAAACTGTGAATTATATAATTCACAGTTTTTTTAGTATTGGTTAATAACCATATCTCTATAGCCTTCTTCCTTTATTATTCGAATCTGATTATTACTCCATTCATGCTCTAGTCCCCATACTTTCGATCGTTTGAAAATCAACAAATTGCAAAAAATCACCAACATTAGAATACATATTCCTTTGCAAAATCTCATAATATCTCCCCTTAAAAACCACTCTTTCTATGGCATATTTTAATAATTTTTAACTGGCTTTTTAGCCAATAATGCACAAACTAAACCAATTATGGGGAAAAGAATCATCATATAAATAGTTAATGAATATGATTGGAAAATATCATGACCTAGGCCTAATGGTAATGGGCCTAAAGAGGAACCAATCACTAGCATAGTTGATCCAATTCCATTTATACTCCCTACATGCTTACGTCCAAAGTAGTTAGCCCAAACAATATTGGTTCCGATTCTCTCTAGACCGTTCGCAATTCCCCATATGATTCCAAATAGAATAGCTAAAGAATAAGTTAATACGTTATTTAGTAGTAAAAGAAGACCTATCTCTATTATAAAAATAGTTAGTAGAATGTAATTCGTTTTAATTTTATCTGTAATAATACCTGAAACAAAAGACATTGGTATGCCGACTATTGCCATTAAGCTTAAAACTATAGCTGCAGATGACGCATTTAAGCCGTTATCGTTAAATATTGAAACGATATGAAAGGTTATTCCTGTGTTAACCATTGAAGGAATACCAACGCATACTAATAACATCCAAAATGTGTTCGTTTTTGTAGCTTCTTTTAAAGTCCAACTTTCTTCTAATATAGTGTTGTTTTCTTGCCTGTTTTTACTCGTTTCAGCCTTTTTACCATCGGGTAATAATTTAAGCTCTTCTGGTTTATTATAGGTAAATAACCATACTATAGGGATGAACAAAAGTAATATTAAAATGCCCCAAAACTGCCATGCAAAACGCCAGCCCCATTGTGAGATTAACCACACATTAATGATAGGGAATATCATGGCGCTTACAAAGCTGCCTAATGTCATCATGCTAAAAGCTAAACCTCTTTTTTGTATAAACCATTGGGGAACGAGCGTGTTCGGTATTAATGTCATACTACCTTGACCAAAAAGTCTTATTAAAAAGAAACCAATAAAAAGCATTAAAGTATTAGATATCATACTGTTTAAAAAACACGATAGAGCCAATAAACTTCCTGCTAACAAAATCATTTTCTTTTGTCCAAATTTATCAATAAAGCGTCCTACAATAATCATCGTAAAACCAGCGATTAAAGTAGCTAAAGCATATATTGAGGAAACTTCTGTACGGCTCCATCCAAATGTTTGAATATATTCATCAATAAATGCTGCGTTTGAATAAGTTTGGCCAGGGCCAGAGAAGAAAACAGTCAAACCAGCAATAAATACAATAACCCAACCATAATAGAAATTTTTGGTTTTCATCTAATATTCACCTCTAAAATAAAACTCAATCCGTGAAAGGATTGAGTTAGACAGACTATTTTACAATAACAACGGGAATTTCTGAACGCTTTGCTACTTTGTGACTGACGCTACCTAACACCATTTCTTGCAAACTATTTAATCCACGTGTTCCCAAAACAATAGCTTGAAATTCTCCACTATTGGCAACTGAAACAACTGTGTCCGCAGGAACACCATGTGCAATTTTCATTTCATATTTTACATTATGCTCTACAAATAACTCAGTGATATGAGAGAGTTTGTCTTCTCTTTCATTCGTCAAACTGGAACTTTGTTTACCATGTAAAACATCTGTTTTCGACTCCTCAACATCTACAACTGTAAGAATAGTAACAATCGTATTATCATCTATAAAATTTAAAACTTCTTTTGCTGAACGCAAACTATTCTCTGATCCATCTGCTGCTAATAAAATTGATTTATACATAAATAACGCTCCTTTAGTTTAAATGATTTTCATTTAGTTGGCTTAACTCTGAAACAATTTTACGACTATCTGAATTTAATTTTTCTACACGAACAATATTATTTTTTTCTTCGAATTTTCGTACTATCGTGTCAATTGCATCTACTGCAGAATCATCCCATAAGTGTGCATTATTGAAGTTTAATTCTATGGTACTATTTTCAATCTCAAAGTTTATTTGCTCCATCATAGAATCAATAGAAACAAAAAAGATTTGTCCTTTAAAAGATAATCGGTTTATTTTACCGAACTCTTCAGAAATAACTTCTACTTTTGAAATTTTAGTAGCAAAGAATAAAGCACTGAAAACAACTCCTGCAACAACACCTATAGCTAAGTTATGAGTCATTAAAACGATAATCACCGTAATGAGCATAACAACTGCATCTGTTTTTGGTGCTTTTTTAATATATTTAAAAGAATTCCAATCAAATGTACCAACAGAAACCATAACCATAATACCTGCTAAAATTGGCATTGGAACCTGCACTACGAGTCCTCCAAGTACAATAATCATAAATATAAGTACGATACCGGCTGTAAATGTAGACAATCTACTGTTTGCTCCTGATTTAACATTGATGACCGATTGACCAATCATGGCACAACCACCCATACCACCAAATAAACCGGTGATCATGTTAGCGATACCTTGACCACGTGACTCTCTATTTTTACTACTATAAGTATCTGTAGCGTCATCTACAATTTTAGCTGTAAGTAAGCTTTCTACTAAACCTACAATAGCCATAGATAAAGAGTAAGGGAAAATAATTTGAAGTGTTTCTAAATTAAAGGGCACATTAGGGATTAAAAAGTGAGGTAAAGCTTGTTTAATACTCCCTAAATCTCCGACAGTTCTCACGTCAGAACCTGTATACATATAAAGGGCAGTCAACACGATAATAGCTATTAATGGTGCAGGTATAGCTTTAAAAAATCTTGGAATTATATATACAATGAGTAACGTGATAATTACATATATATATGTTGAAATTGATATTCCAAAGATATGTTCTATTTGAGACATAAAAATCATTATTCCTAGGGCATTTACAAACCCAATCATGACGGAATGAGGTATAAATTTCATTAGACGACCAACTTTAAGTAGTCCTAAAATTAATTGGATTAACCCCATTAGTATAGTAGCAGCTAGAAGATACTCTACACCATAATCTTTCACAAGTGGAACAATTAATAAGGCAATAGCCCCTGTTGCACCTGATATCATTGCTGGTCTGCCACCTACAATAGCAGTAACGACAGCAATAATGAACGAAGCATATAAACCAACCATTGGATCTACACCTGCAATAATTGAAAATGCAATAGCTTCAGGGATTAAAGCTAAAGCAACTACAATACCGGCAAGTATATTTTTTCCTGGCTGGTTAAGCCATTCATTTTTTAATTTTTCAACCATAACTTACTCTCCTTTTTATTTAATTATATTGTAAAGTATAACAGAAAAGTTTCATATGTATACCCATTAATGAAACTTTATGTTACACTTCACCTACAGGGTGGTGCAATTAAATGAAATACGGTTATATTAGACCCGTTACAATAAATGACGATCTAAATGAACAAAAAAAGAAAATAGAAACTCATACAAATGAAATTGTTGAAGAAATTCATGCTAATAATAAGAAGAGGAATAAATTAGACGTTCTTTTAAGCAAAAAACTAGTCCCAGGTGATATGTTATACATTACGGATTTATGTATACTTGCAGATTCTACAAAACATTTAGTAGATATATTAGATTATCTTACGCAGGAGGATATATCTTTATATGTAATTAATTTAAATCGATATATTTATAAAGATATCAAAGGTGAATTTATAGAAATATTACACGATATCACAGACTTCCAAAGTGACATTGTCAAATTTAGAACTCGTTTAGGTTTAGAAAATTATGCAAAAGAAGGAAAAAACTTAGGAAGACCCAAAAGAAACGATAAAAATCTTAGTGATGCTATTGAAATGTATATGAGCAAAAAATACACTTTAGATGAGATAAAAGAACAGACAAATATAAGTAGGGCAACTTTGTATCGTCATCTAGATAAATAAGAGGTGATGAACGTTGTTACAAGATGTAGTCTATAAAGTATTGTTATCGATTCGAGAAGAAAATAGCGTAGATTTTAAAACGTTGGATGTGAGTGAAAAAACTTTTTTATTAGCACTTGAGAGCGTAGCAAGGCAAGATTTAGCACAAAATATAGAATTGTTTTATAATAAATGTTTTCCGATATGTGGGACAACAAGATACGCAGAATTAACAGAAAAAGGGCACAAAAAAATTTCTGAATTTCAAATAGAGTATAAGTATTCCTAAAATACTTATACTCTATTTGAAATTCACATTTTTAATAACTATACATAAAAGGCTTTTTGTTTTATGAAATTAATGTTCTGTTCTTTCCCTTTTGATTCTATAAATTGTTTGACGTGTAATACCCACGTCTTTAGCTATCTTACTAATAGATTCTCCTTTATCTAGTAGCTCAATAACACGATGGTAAACAATTCTCTTGTGAGGATTTTTAGCATTTGGTGAATAAAGTATAGGTCTTCCTTTATATACCCCTTTTTCTTTTGCTACTTTAATACCTTGGGCTTGTCGACGTTTATTTTCATTTCTTTCTTGCTCTGAAATCATTGCTAAAATTTGAATAATTAAATCCTTCATGAACTTATCTAATAATGGGTTCCCAATTGCTTCATTCATCATGGGCAAGCTTGTAATCATTAATTGGACTTCTTTTTCTTTTAAATAGTTAACCGTTTGAATAATCTCATCATAATTTCTACCTAATCGGTCGATGGATTCTACAACTAAACGATCTCCCATGCGTACAAAACTTAATACTTCTTGAAAAACAGGTCTATTTTCAATCGATTTGCCCGATTGTTTTTCTGTGAATATTCTTTCAGCACCAAATGCTTCTAAATTTTCAATTTGCCTATCTAAGTTTTGATCTATGGTCGAAACTCTTGCATATCCGACTATCATTTTAAGCACCCTTTCTCACACACCCTAATCATACAATTAAAAGATTGATTATACAACACTTGTCACTTCACTTGATATATGAGAATATTTTTATCTAATAAATGAGAAAGACAACGTACATTTTTAAATAGTACGTTGTCTTTCTGTTATCGAATTCCTATAACTAAACTATCTCTCGCTGTTTCTACAACTTCAGTACTGATTTTATCTAAGCCATTTATATCCATAATTCTATCTATTTGTGCAAATAAGCGATGAATAAGTCTAAAATTCCCCTTAGTAATTTTAATAATGGTTGTTATGGCTTCATAGTCAGTGAAGTCTTCAAGTTTTAAATCAACTCCTAGATCTTGCCACTTATACTCTAATATATGATGTGTTTCATCCTTGCTTAAATTATCGAATTCATGTGCAAAACCTATACGAGAATATAGTTGAGGATAACGAGATAGTTTTTTCTCAATACCTGGCATACCAATGAATACCATTGCTAGGTCACGTTCATCATAGATAAATCTTAATTGCTCTAAATGTTGCACTTTAAGTCTATCAATTTCATCTATTATAATGAGTTCAATGTCTTGGAATGCATCACTAAAATTTTCACTATATTCATGCTCGTATTTATTTAAAACATGTAATTTTTGACCCAAATCAATACTTCCATTAATACTGTGTAAGTCACTACTCAATCTTGTTTGCTTTTCTGCTGGTGCAGTATAAAATATTTTGTCTACAGATAATATATCGTCCGTTGTTTTATTAGCTAAATCTTTCCAGCCCCTATGGTTAACCTGGTTTTCAATAATATCCCAATTGGTATAATATCGTGAAGATAATGTTTTACCCACACCTGGTTGACCATAACATATACCAATATACTGATATTTAATACAAGCATCACAAAATTCAGCAAAGCGTTTATACTCTTTCGTTTCAATGAAATTTTGATTTTTAGTCATTACGATACCTCTTTAATTTTTTGACGTTTTTAGTCGTTTCTTGAGGTGAATAACCATAATTCTTTTCTTCCTTTATTAAATCAGTGGTACTTGGGCTAACAATGTTTTGTTTTAAGTGTTTTCTTCTCTGACTACGTGCGTGTTGTATATCTTTTATATCAATTGAATAATCAGCTAAATCAGGAGATATAGCAGTACAAAGAAACTCATCTCTATAAAAAACGCGTATTTCAGCCATATCATTAGGATTGTAACGAATCAGTACATACTCACCTACATAAGCAGCTAGATTCGTATTACTGTATCTAAAGCCTTGAAAATGAATGCCATCTGAATGAATTTTCCTGGATTTAGGTATTTCTAATAATAATAAATCAAGTTGTTCTAAACTGCTTGGCATATTAGGGAAAAAATGATTACTGTTCCAACGATTGATAGGAGTACTCTGGATAGCACTGTGTTCTTTTTGATTATAATCTTCAATTAAAAAGTATCGTAATTTTTCTTCGAAATTTTGAAAATCAATTAAATAACTAAGTGTATCGTTATTATTTATATATCCAGGAAGTTGTTCTAAGAAGATTTGATTAACAGTTTGAAAGAATCGTTCTATTTTCCCACGACCTCTTGGTACTCCAACTTTTGAAAACATTAAATTAATTTTCAAATCAACAGCGACTTGTTCCATATGGTGTGAAGTAAAATCACTTCCATGGTCAGTATAAAATTTTTCAGGAATACCACATATCGGCCAGCTTGTATTACTCTTACTCCAAATGGCTTGATGTAGTGTTAGTGCTGTATTTTTGGAATTGGGGCTATCGAAAGTTAAAAAATAGCCTGCAATTGCACGACTATAATCATCCATAATAATGGTTAACCAGGGTCTATTGATATTACCTTTTTGATCTAATATATAGATATCTAGCAAAGTATGGTCAGCTTGCCATATTTCATTTGGCCTTGATGATTCTCTTATTTGTATTAAGTCGTACTTATTTTGATAATATTTTTCGCCATGATGAGAAAAATCAACCACAGACTTAGGTATTGTTTTAATAACACTGTAAACTTGTTTATAATTTGGTGGATCAAAATTATTCTCTTTACAATAATTAGCGATTTTCCTATGAATTGTAGCAATACTATTTCTTTTATTTTTAAGTGCAAGGCGTTCAATTTCATCAATTATCTTTGGTTCTATTTTACGTGTCCCTTTATCGGTTCTTGTTGTATAAATTAGCCCCTTAAGCCCTTGTTCTTTATATAACTTATTCCACCCATAAAGTGTACTTAACGCAATGCCTGTATTTTTAGAAATACTTGATAAGGATTTGTTTCCTAAAATAAAAGGTTTAATAACATCGTACTTTTGTATAGCCTCTTTACGCTTGGTTTCAGAAAAATTAGTGAGGTATTTCTCCTTGTTTTTCATCTTCCTTTTCCTCCAATTTATTGAGGTAACGATAAATTGTTGTGCGTGAAACTTGCCATTGTTCTGCAATTGTCTTAATTGGTGTACCATTATCATAAAGTGTTTTGAGTAAATTCAAATCTTGATTACTTAATTTTTCAGGTCTTCCACCATAACGTCCTCTGGCACGAGCTGCAATTCGACCAGCCGAAGAACGTTCTAAAATTAAGTTACGTTCAAATTCTGCAAACGCTGCGAATAAATGAAATAATAATTGTCCTGTAGAACTTGATTTATCCATAGTTATATTTTCTTCTAAACTATGAAAACTCACGCCTCGTTCGTTAAGTTCATTAACTAATGTGATTAAATCTTCCATGTTACGTCCTAGTCTATCTAGTCTCCAAACAACAATCGTGTCTCCTGATCTCGCAAATTCAATTGCTTTATCTAAACCAGGCCTTTTACTTTTTGAACCACTAATATGGTCGCTAAATATCTTTTCACAACCATATGCGTTTAATCGATCCTCCTGTAAATTCAAATTTTGTAATCCAGTTGAAACTCTTGCATAACCTATTTTCAAAATACAACCCTCCTATATACATATCCAGTGTACCATAACTTAATTTCAAGGTCTTTTGTGAACATAGATTTTTTGTTGGGTTTTTGAACACGAAAATATATGTAATACTCACTTATTTCGACATAAAAAGAGAGTGTACAGAAAATGGTTATTTTCTGTACACTCTTAAATTATTTTAATGATTCTGGAAAATCTTGATAGCCTTCTCTAATATTTACGACATGTTCAAATCCTTTGTTTTCTAAGATACCCACGGCGATTGAACTTCTAACACCTGACTGACAATGTACGTATATTTTATCCTCTTTATTAAATGGAATATTTTCATTTAATAATTTACCATGCGGAATATTGACTGCTTGATCTAAGTGCCCATTATTCCACTCTTCTTCATTACGTACGTCAAGTATATATTCTTCTTTACCAGTCATATCAACGCTATGGATGGATTGGGTTAAAATTTCTGATTTTGGTAAACGATAACCTGCTACATTATCAAATCCAATTAATTGTAAAGTATGCGCTGCTTGTTCAACGGTAGATTTATCACCAATTAAATCTATACTATTTTCATAGTCTAAATACCAACCGATTTGGTTAATAAAGTTTTTGTTGTAAGGAATATTGATTGTCCCTTTAGTATGACCACCATGAAAGGCTTCTTTGCTACGAAGATCAAATGCTATTCTTTCATTGTTTAAACTAGGATAAACATTGTATGGTTGATATAACTCCATACCAAATTGGTTAATTTTTTTCATTTGTGTAAAATGATGTGGTGGTGCTGGTTGATTTGATGTTAATGTTTCAATGAATTTGGTTTCATCAGTTTCACTAAATGCCCAGTTATTTATTTTTTCATAACCTAGCGTAGACATTGGTACGGCGCCTAATGCTTTACCACAAGGACTTCCAGCACCGTGACCTGGCCAAATTTGAATATAATCTGGTAAATCTTTAACACTTTCTATAGATTGATACATTTGTTTCGCACTAACTTCTGTAGAACCTTCCATTTGAACTGATTTTTCTAGTAAATCAGGTCTACCGATATCACCAACAAAGACAAAATCGCCACTAAATAAGCCCATTGGAACGCTTGAGCCGCCACCTTCATCAGTGAGTAAGAAACTGATACTCTCAGGGGTATGACCAGGTGTATGCAATACTTCTAATTTAATGTTACCTACATGAATAATATCTTGATGTTTAACAAAATGTGTTTGTTCTGGCATATTACGATAACTTAATTCATCGTCACCTTCGCCAGATACATATACGTTTGCATTTAATTGTTCTGCCACATCTCTAATGCCTGAAGCAAAATCAGCGTGGATATGAGTTTCTGCAGCTTGTGTAATTGTAAAACCTTCGCTATCTGCAACTTCCATATATTTTGTTAAGTCACGTACAGGGTCAATTATTATTGCCTCTCCTGTGCGTTGACAGCCAACTAAATAAGATGCTTGAGATAAATTGTTATCGTAAAATTGTTTAAAAAACATATAAAGAACTCCTTATTTTAATAGATTTAATTAAATAAATAAATTATGACTCGCGTTTTCAGTATCACCTATATAAGTGCCTACACCGCCGTACTCAACTTCGTCTCTTAATTCTTCTTTCTTAATGCCCATGACATCCATGCTCATCGTACATGCGATTAATTTGATATCTTGGTCGATTGCTTGGTCGATAAGTGATGGTAATGAATCAACATTTTTCTTTTTCATTACGTAGCGCATCATGATATTACCTAAACCGAACATATTCATTTTAGAGAGTGGCATTTTCAAGGGTGTTTTTGGCAACATAAAATCAAACATTTTTGCGATACCTTTCTTTTTAACGTTAGCTGTTTGCGCTTTTTTCAACGCGTTAAGTCCCCAGAAAGTGAAAAAGATGGTTACATCTCTTCCTGCAGCTTTAGCACCATTCGCAATAATCATTGCTGCCACTGCTTTATCTAATTCTCCACTAAATAGTACAATTGTAGTGCCTTTAGACGTATGACTCACTTCTAAATCTTTGGGTTGTTCTTTTTGAATAATCGCTTTAATTTCATTGTCACCCCCATCAAGTTTTACTAATGTGTGTCCCGTTTGTTTCGCCCAGCTTTTAATATCACTTGCGAATCCTGGATCTGTGACTGTAACCTCAATTTGGTCACCTTCTTGAATATTTTTTACTTCTTTACTGATATTTACAATAGGGCCTGGACATTGAAGACCACTATAGTTTAATTGTTTACGCTCTGCTTTAATTTCTACATTTGTGTTTTCTTCTTTTGTATCATCGCTGACGTTTTTTTCTTCATAAGCTTTATAGCCGCCGTCTAAATTTACAACGTCATAACCTTGTTCAGCTAAATATTTACTAGCTTTAGCACTTCTGTTACCACTTTTACAGTGTACATAATAGGTTTTATTTTTGTCTTTATTGAACGACTCAATCTCATCTACAGGATGCAGTGTGGAACCATTGATGTGCCCCAATTCATATTCTTCTTGTGTTCTTACATCAATCAATTGACCTTGAGAAGTTAATTTTTCTAATTCTGATTTACTTAAATCATTAATATGTTTTTCATTATATTGTTTCATAATAACCTCCTGTTAAATACCTATAAGGGTATGTTAAAAGATATAACTCTTTTTGTCAAATACCCCTGCACGTATTTGACAAACTTGTTTTAATTTATTATTATGACTCTATTCAATTAAAAGTGGAGGAAATTACTATGAATTATGATAAAAACATGATCAATCGTATTAATAGAGTACAAGGGCAATTAAATGGCGTTGTAAAAATGATGGAAGAAGAAAAGCATTGTAAAGATGTGATTACGCAACTTAGTGCTTCAAAAAGTTCATTACAAAGATTAATGGGGATTATTATTAGCGAAAATTTAATTGAATGCGTCAATTCAGCTGATGACAACAATGAAGATTCACAAGAAATCATTAATGAAGCTGTTAACTTATTGGTGAAAAGTAAATAATGGATATTATAAATATTATCATTATGTTGCTCATCGGAGTGTTCGGAGGATTTATATCTGGTCTAGTAGGTATAGGTGGCGCTATTATTATTTACCCAGCCATTTTATTGTTACCGCCACTATTTGGGGCTCCTGCATATAGCGCGTATATCGCATCAGGACTTACTTCTAGCCAAGTCTTTTTCAGTACCTTAAGTGGCTCTTTGAAAGCAAGAAAAAAACCAGAATTCTCACCCCAGTTGGTCCTTTATATGGGAGGAGGTATGATTATAGGGAGCATGTTAGGGGCTTTGCTAGCAAATTTATTTGATGCTACATTTGTAAATATGGTGTATATTATCATTGCTTTACTTGCATTAATATTAATGTTTATTAACGTAAAACCTAGTTCAGACCAATCTTCCTTTAATAAGCCTTTATTGGTTATTGTGGGTCTTTTCGTTGGCATCATTTCGGGTATAGTTGGAGCAGGCGGCGCCTTTATTATTATTCCTATATTATTAGTTTTATTCAAATTACCAATGAATACGGTGGTTGCTAATAGTATAGTAATTGCTTTTATATCTTCAATTGGCGCCTTTATCATTAAACTTATACAAGGTTACATTCCTTTAGAAGATGCGTTATTTTTAATAATAGGGAGTATTATTTTCGCTCCGTTAGGTTTAAAATTAGGTAAAAAAGTCCCTAGTTTTGTACAAAAGTGGATCATCAGTATTTTAATTATTATTGCGATTATTCAAATTGTTTTATAAATAAGAAAGAGAAGTACAACTAATATTTGTACTTCTCTTTCTTATTTATAAAGTTAAAAAATTCTCATATAGCAAGTAAATTGACATGCTACATTCGTTTGTATGATTAGGGTGTATGAGAAAGGGTGTTAAAAATGATAGTTGGATATGCAAGAGTTTCTACCGTTGATCAAAATTTGGATAGACAAATTGAAAATTTGCAATCTTTTGGTGCTGAGAAAATCTTCACTGAAAAACAATCAGGGAAATCTATAGAAAATCGACCTGTATTTCAAGAAGTATTAAATTTTTTAAGAATGGGAGATCGTTTAATTATTGAGTCTATTGATAGACTAGGAAGAAATTACGATGAAATAATCCAAACAGTTAATTATTTAAAAGATAAAGAAGTTCAATTAATGATAACGAGTTTACCCATGATGAATGAAGTGATTGGTAATCCATTACTAGATAAGTTTATGAAAGATTTAATCATTCAAATATTGGCAATGATTTCAGAACAAGAAAGAAATGAAAGTAAACGTCGACAAGCTCAAGGTATTAAAGTAGTCAAAGAAAAAGGTATTTATAAAGGAAGACCTGTTCTGTATTCTCCCGATGCTAAAGACCCTCAAAAAAGACTTGTTTATTATCGTATTGTTGAACTACTGAATAAAGAAATGTCAATTAGTAAGATAGCTAAAAAAGTCGGTATAACAAGGCAAACTATATACAGAATTAAAAAAGAAAGAAAATATTAAGAGAAGTACATTTGATATTAAAATCCTGCGCAGTTTCTATGGAGTTCAGCAATTATCGGTTTATTTACTAAATAGAATGGGAATTAATTTAAGAGATTTAGATTTCATTGGAGGTGTATCAAATGACTGATAAACAATATTACAATCTGGTTCAAACGCTACATGAATGTATGGAAGCGTGTAATCATTGTTACGATGCCTGTTTGAAGGAAAAAGACATGACAATGATGGCAGAGTGCATCCGTCTGGATCGTGAATGCGCAGACATCTGTGCATTTTTAGAACAATCGCTAACAAGAAATTCACCATTTGCTTCTGATTTGGCGACAATATGCGCCAAAGTATGCGGAGCATGTGGTAATGAATGTCAGAAGCATAACCATGACCATTGTCAAAATTGTGCAGAGACGTGCTTTAAATGTGTAGAAGCTTGTAAAGAAATCGCGTAAACAAAACCAAATAATATAAGGAGTGGCACATTGGAGATAAAGCCCCCATGTGCCACGTTTTTATTTCTTGCAACTAAAGAAACGAATATAAAATAAGTATGTGCCTGGAAACACAGCAATTTAACCCAGCAATATGAATATACCTCTTGGACGTCGGTTTACCACAGTCATAATGATAATCAGGATATCAAGTATAAAACCAGCGCCTTTGCCTAGTTTGCTCTCAACTTCAATATTCCCCCATGCAATGCCACAATTTCTTTGGCGATGGACAAACCAAGACTAAAGTTTCTATTTAAATGGCTATCAAATTTTCTGAACGCTGAAAAATAAAAAATACTAAATAATATATACGTCCAGGGGGTATATGTTATACTCACATTATCTTATTACTATCTCTAA
This sequence comes from Staphylococcus sp. Z5-21, assembly GCF_056529615.1. Lineage (NCBI taxonomy): Bacteria > Bacillati > Bacillota > Bacilli > Caryophanales > Staphylococcaceae > Staphylococcus > Staphylococcus sp. Z5-21. Next base: position 39,853 of record NZ_CP096463.1, read on the forward strand.
AAATATAAAATTAGGAGGTTTTATTTTGCCGAATAATGAAAAACATCAAAATCATGAGAATCATAGCCATCAAGAACATGAGAATCACGCTAGTCATGGCGATCATGCACATCATCATGGGAATTTTAAAAGTAAATTCTTTATTTCTTTGATTTTTGCGATACCGATTATTATTTTATCACCCATGATGGGGGTTAAATTACCGTTTCAATTTTCATTTACAGGGTCAGATTGGATTGTATTAATTCTTGCTACTATTTTATTCTTTTATGGAGGAAAGCCATTTTTATCAGGGGCTAAAGATGAAATTTCAACTAAAAAACCTGGAATGATGACGCTTGTTGCTCTAGGTATTTCAGTTGCTTATATTTATAGTTTATACGCCTTTTATATGAATAATTTCAGTGGTTCATCCACACATACAATGGACTTTTTCTGGGAATTAGCGACTTTAATTTTAATCATGTTATTAGGTCATTGGATTGAAATGAACGCAGTAGGTAATGCAGGCAATGCACTGAAGAAAATGGCAGAACTTTTACCTAATACTGCAGTGAAACTGATTGATAATAATCAACGAGAAGAAGTTAAAATATCAGATATTTATATTGACGATATTGTGGAAGTCAGAGCAGGCGAAAGTATACCCACAGACGGAATCATTGTTCAAGGAGAAACATCAATTGATGAATCATTAGTTACTGGCGAATCAAAAAAAGTTCATAAAACTCATAATGATGATGTTATTGGGGGTTCAATTAATGGTTCAGGCACAGTACAAGTTAAAGTGACAGCTACGGGTGAAAACGGCTACCTATCTCAAGTTATGGGTCTTGTTAACCAAGCGCAAAACGATAAGTCAAAAGCTGAACTCCTCTCGGATAAAGTCGCAGGTTATTTGTTTTACTTTGCCGTAGGAATTGGGCTGATTTCATTTATTGTATGGATGCTTATTCAAAATAACGTTGATTTCGCACTCGAACGACTTGTAACCGTATTAGTTATTGCTTGTCCTCATGCATTGGGATTGGCAATACCTTTAGTTACAGCACGTTCTACTTCTATAGGCGCACATAATGGTTTAATCATAAAAAACAGAGAATCTGTAGAAATCGCACAACACATTGATTACATCATGATGGATAAAACTGGGACACTTACTGAAGGTAACTTTTCAGTGAATCACTATGAAAGTTTTACGAACGAGCTAAATAATGAAGAAATATTGAGTCTATTTACTTCATTAGAAAGTAACTCTAATCATCCACTTGCCACTGGTATTGTTGATTTTGCTAAAGGCAAAAATATTTCATATGCTACTCCTCAAGAAGTTAATAATATTCCAGGTGTAGGCTTAGAAGGCACAGTTGATAATAAAAAACTCAAAATAGTGAATGTTTCTTATCTCGATAAAAGCAATTTTGATTATAATAAAGAACAATTTACGAATCTCGCTCAACAAGGGAATTCTATTAGTTATCTAATTCATGACCGACAAGTTATTGGTATTATCGCACAAGGCGATAAAATTAAAGAAAGTTCAAAACAAATGGTTTCGGATTTATTATCGAGAAACATTACGCCAGTCATGCTTACAGGCGATAATAAAGAAGTGGCACAAACAGTGGCTGAAGAATTAGGTATTAGTGATGTCCACGCGCAATTGATGCCCGAAGATAAAGAAAGTATTATCCAAGATTATCAAAGCAATGGTAGCAAAATCATGATGGTTGGTGATGGTATCAATGATGCGCCAAGCCTTATTAGAGCAGATATTGGTATGGCAATTGGCGCAGGGACAGATGTAGCTGTTGAATCGGGGGATGTCATACTCGTTAAAAGTAATCCTTCTGATATTATCAATTTTTTGTCCCTTTCAAAAAATACGATGAAAAAAATGGTTCAAAATTTATGGTGGGGCGCAGGATATAACGTGATTGCAGTTCCTCTTGCAGCTGGTATATTAGCTTCTATTGGTTTAATATTATCACCTGCTGTGGGTGCAATACTTATGTCTTTAAGTACGATCATCGTAGCAATTAATGCATTTACATTAAAATTAAAATAAAAGAGGTAAATATAATGTATAAAAAAATGTTCACAATTTTAATTACGTTATTTTCTATAATGTTTATGGTTCCTAATGATACTTTTGCAGAAGGTAAGCACAACATGATGGACATGAAAGAAAATGATCAAAAGCGAAATGATATGATGGATATGAAAAGTCATGACGAAAGAAAAAATTTGAATTCTTCACAAGGAAAAAATGAAATAACATTTCCCAAAGTTTTAGATCCTAAAAAAGATAACAATGGTTATAAAAGTTATACATTAAAAGCGCAGAAAGGAAAGACAGAATTTTACAAAGGTAATTTCTCTAACACTTTAGGATACAATGGAAATTTACTTGGGCCAACTTTAAAATTAAAAAAAGGAGATAAGGTTAAAATTAAGTTAGTCAACAACTTAGATGAAAATACAACATTTCATTGGCATGGGTTAGAAATAGATGGAAAAGTGGATGGAGGCCCTTCTCAAGTTATAAAACCAGGAAAAGAAAAAACAATAAAATTTGAGGTTAAACAAGAGGCTGCTACATTATGGTATCATCCCCACCCCTCCCCAAATACAGCTAAACAAGTTTATAATGGTTTATCAGGGTTATTATATATAGAGGATGACAAAAAGAATAATTATCCTAGCAATTATGGGAAAAATGATTTGCCTATAATAATCCAAGATAAAACATTTGTATCTAAAAAATTAAATTATACAAAAACGAAAGATGAAGATGGTACTCAAGGTGATACAGTCCTTGTGAATGGGAAAGTAGATCCTAAATTAACAACAAAAGAAGGAAAAATACGTTTGAGACTTTTAAATGGCTCCAATGCTCGGGATTTAAATCTTAAGCTAAGTAATAATCAAAGTTTTGAATATATTGCTTCAGAAGGCGGCCATTTAGAAAAGACTAAAAAGTTAAAAGAAATTAATTTAGCTCCTTCAGCAAGAAAAGAAATAGTAATAGATTTATCTAAAATGAAAGAAGAAAAAGTCAATCTTGTTGATAATGATGAAACAGTAATTTTACCAATTATTAACAAAGAAAAAAGTACTAACAAAGACACTACTCCAAAAGTAGATAAAAAAATCAAATTAGAAGGTATGGACGATAATGTTACTATTAATGCCAAAAAATTCGATCCTAACAGAATAGATTTCACACAAAAGGTAAACCGGAAAGAAACTTGGGAAATTGAAAACGTCAAAGATAAAATGGGTGGTATGAAGCACCCGTTCCATATCCACGGAACGCAATTTAAAGTTTTATCAGTGGATGGGAAGAAACCTTCAGAAGATATGAGAGGCAAAAAAGACGTTATATCTCTGGAACCTGGACAAAAAGCCAAAATAGAAGTGGTTTTTAAAAATACTGGGACATACATGTTCCATTGTCACATACTTGAGCATGAAGATAATGGAATGATGGGACAAATAAAAGTAACAAAATAATTTATAAGGAGAATTCAATATGATGAAAAAATTGAGCTCAATTATAGTAGCTTCAGGATTAGTATTATCAGCTTGCTCAACGGGTAGTAAAGAAGAAAATAATGGTTCTAAAGATCAAAAAGAAGAAGAACACATGGAACATAAAAGTGAAAGCAAGGCTCCAGATGATATGAAGCGTACAGACGATAGTAAATTTAAAAAAGGGGATGAAGTTACTATTACAGCAGGACATATGCCCGGTATGAAAAATGCGGAAGCTACTGTAAAAGGTGCTTATGAGACTTATGCTTATGTCGTGAGTTACACACCTACAAATGGTGATGAAAAAGTTAATAATCACAAATGGGTCGTTAATGAGGAAGTTGCAGATGCCCCTGAAAATGGATTCAAGAAAGGTGATACAGTTAAATTAGAAGCTGACCATATGCCTGGTATGAAAGGTGCAGAAGCTCAAATTGATGATGTAGAAAAAACAACCGTTTATATGGTGGATTATAAATCAACAGAAAACGATGAGATGGTTAAAAATCATAAATGGATGACAACTGACGAACTAAAATCTCGTTAATGTCTATCATTTTAAAGCTTTAAAGTATTTAGTTAGTTATTCACAAATGCAATGAGAATCCCCTTTGTTAAATAGACAAGTAAACAAATAAAATTTATGGCCACTCTCATATCCACAATAATGAGAGTGGCCATTTGTTTAGAAAAATTAAATGATTTTAATGAAAATGAGGGGATCTTTTATAATTTATCAATGGAATTTCGAAAAATATAAAAAATGGAATAGTGAATGTATTGAGCTTTATCATTTATCAAGAAAAGTTATTCTAAATTAGCAGGTAAAGTCACATAAGAGGTTTTGCTTGGATATTTAAGTCTATAAACTTGTGTTATAATCTATGTATTATAAATATCAAAACTCATGAGTTTTTAGACGATGAGAGACGCATTTATTTGCATCGAGAACTAGATTTCATTAGTAAGTACCCATAAAAAGATTAAAATAGGTGGTATTCAAATGGCTAAAATTGGTTATGCACGTGTATCAACAAAAGATCAAAGTCTTGATGGACAGATTGATACACTTGAGGAATATGGTTGTGAACGTATCTTTAGCGAGAAAGCGAGTGGTCGTAAAACAAAAAGAACAGAACTTGATAAGTGCTTAGATTATTTACGAGAAGGAGACATTCTAGTTATCTATAAACTAGATCGTCTTGGACGTACAACGAAACAATTAATTGAGCTATCTCAATGGTTGGATGAAAACAGCATTGATTTACATATTATAGATATGAATGTATCAACGAAAGATGCGATGGGCAAGATGTTCTTTACCATGATGAGTGCATTCGCTGAACTTGAAGCTAACTTATTAAGTGAACGAACTAAAAAAGGTTTGGAAGCTGCAAGAGCAAGAGGGCGAAAAGGTGGAAGACCCTCACTACCAGATCATAAGAAAAGAGAAATCAAATTCTTATATGATGAGCAAAAACTTACTGGTGAAGAAATTGCTAAACAAACAGGAGTGAGTCGTTCTACTGTATATAGAATAATAAAAATGAAGTAGTAAAAACAAATAATCACAGGAAGAAAACTAATGAAAGGAGAATCTCTAATTTGAAGATTCTCCTTTCATTAGTTTTTATAACCTATATTATAATTTAACGAGAATTTTTGCTTGTGATTTATCGTTTACAAGTTGTTCAAATCCTGACTCTACAATATCATTTAACTCAATTTCATCAGTAACGACGTCTTTTACTTTTAAATTACCTTCGTTAATTAAGTCTATTGTTTGTTGAAATGTAGTAGGTGTATAAGCAATCGTCGAAGTAAGTTTTACACCTGTATTCGTTAATTGCATTGGATTCCATTCAATAGGATGGCCGAATATAGAAACTATAACAACAATACCTCTTGCTTTAGTAACATCTATTGCAGATTTAAGTGTTGGCGCTACACCAGCTACCTCAAATGCTACATCAACGCCATTATCAGTGTATTTACTAATAATATCACTTGGGTTTGATTCACCAGAATTTATCGTATGAGTAGCACCTACTGATTTAGCTTTATTAAGTCGTTCTTCCGATAAATCGAAAACAAATATTTTGCTAGCACCAGCTGCTTTGGCTGCTATAGTTGTTAATAAACCGATTGGCCCTGCACCAAAAATAGCAACAGTATCGCCAAATAGAACTTCGCCTTCTTTAATTGCTTGAACTGCAACAGCCGTCGGTTCTACAAGGGCGCCTTCTTTATCAGAAACATTATCTGGTAATTTATAAACATTCTCTTCTGGGGCGTTTGTAAATTCTGCAAATCCACCATCAGAACCTAAGCCTATAAATGAATAACCATCATAAAGATCAATATTTTCTTCTTTTTCACGATTTGAAACTGTAGGATTAATGACAACACGATCGCCTTTATTAAATTTTGTAACCTTAGAACCAATATCATCTACTACACCTGCAAATTCGTGGCCTAATGTAACGGGCGCTTTTTGGCCAAGGAACGGGTCAGGTTTGTCTGTTGAAATAAATATAGGGCCTTCTAAGTATTCATGTAAATCTGTACCACAAATGCCAGCCCAAGACACTTTAACTTTAACCTCATTATCTTGTAACTCTTTAGATTTTCGATCTTCAACTCGTACATCCTTTTGACCATACCAAACTGCTGCTTTCATTGATAAAACCTCCTTGTTTTAGTTAATTTAATAGTATGCCTTTTAAAAGTTACTTTCAAATAAACTAACCTTTTAATATAGTGTTTCTAAATTATTATATGATTAGAGTGTACCCAAAAAAACTTTTACAAGTTTATCTATAATTCCAATTGTATTGATTAGTAACTATATACTTTCATACCTACTTAGGATTTCTTTAATGTTTATATTATCACTAATAATGTAGTTTTTATTAAAATATTGTGTGAATTTATTTTTAACTGCATATTTCATACCATAAGTTACTAATTTAACTATATCACTCACAATATTAGTGAAATTCTCTGTACTAAATTTGTCATACGTCTCTCCGCTATGAACAATATTATTTCTCATATCATAATAATCATTAAAATAAATATCAATACAAACTTTAATATTTTCGCTATTATAAACCTGTAGTTCCTTCATTTTAGGTATGAAGTGATGATAAACAACGTTTTTATAAGAAGATAATTTTTTCTTAGCAGTATCATCATCTAAGTTTTCATAAATTTTATAATAATCATATACAAAGTTACAAATAAAAGTTTCAAGAGCAGTCTGATAATAAATTATTGAATTATTATAATCTTCTTTATAAAAATATCTTTCTCCCATTCTCATTTTCTCACTAGGAAGCATGCTTGACATATTTTTATAAATTTCCCAATTCGCAAAAATACTTCCTAATTCTTTTTTACTTAAATTTTTACTTTGATCTTCTAAAATTTTATCTGGCCATTTTATAATAAAAGATTTCATCTCAAAATTTATGTGTTTTCCATTAATAATTTCACATGGCCTATATAATGGAATACTTTGAATATCCCCTTTAGAAATTGGAAAAACGTTATGATATTGAAATTTAACCATAATAATTCTAATAAAATGGTTTATAATCGAAAGTTGAATATCAAAAATACTAGAAATTTCATTATCTGCCTCTATTGTTGATTTACATACTTTTTTGAAGCTATGTTTATTTATAATTGTAGTACATTCTACAATACTTCTTCTTTCTTCAAAAGGGATTGGAAGACGATTACCATATTCAATTTGCCCAGTTGTATTTAAAATTTTAACTAAAATCTTGTTTTTATCATCTATAAAAAATTCTCCATTGCTAACCGGAATTCTAAAAGGAAGCATATACTTAAAAGTAAGTAATTTCATATTATTATGATTTACTCCATTAATTTGTTTTAAAAGCTTTTCATCCTGTGATGTAAATTTAACTTTATTGATCATAACCACCCCTATTTTTAATTATATTGAATACACCTTAACCTAAACAGATAAAACTACTTTGCATTCCTCTACACTATGATGTTATAATACAATTAACGAATAGAAAGTCCATAGATATACACCGAGCCCCAACCTATTGCCGTAGGTTGGGGCTCTTTATGTGATATGGATAGTCGCCTATTTATTGTGCTGATTTAGCCAATAGGTAAACCAAGCTACAATACATCCAGTTATCACAGGTGCAATAACCGTTACGAATAAAAAGTCCACAGATGCTCACCTCCTTCCATAGTAATTTCGCCTATGGAAGTTAAGGCGACTCTATTATTATATCATTTGTAAATACATAAGCATATTCACTTCCGATAAGTTGAATTATGTCATCACAAAGATAAAATAATATAGTTACTTCGGTTAAAATAATACAATTTCCACTTTTTCTAAAGTCAAAATGTTTATAATAAATATGAGTATATTATTAAAAAACTTTGCAAATATTGAAATGAATTAGTTAAAGATGAACTAACTAAAATACTATTACAGTTTATTTAGATGCATTAATAAAATTGTAAGTGTTTTATACTTAAGGAGGATTTTAAATGTCGAAAGAAAAAATAACTAGAGAAAAAACATCTATTAAAATACACAGAACTTTCAAACCATTATTTGATGAATTAGTAGCAGAAGAACGAGACAGTAAAATAGATTTTATGGATGCGTTGTTAGTATTTTATGCTAAAGAAAACCATCCAGAGATTTTAGAAGCCTTTAAAAACCAGGAATTAAAAACGCAAAAAAATGAAAAAGCAAAGGATCTATAAATAAATGTAGTATTTATTATCATTATTCATTTGTCTACCAATGTTCCTTTATAAGCAGTCAATAATGCATAAAGAAAGATACGTTTAAATGAAAATGAGACAATACATATCTAAAATACAAAGCGCTTAATAAAAATAATTAATCTATTAAGCGCTTTGTTTACTTAATCAAATAAATCATAAATTAATGATTTCTGAAAAAGGAATCCTTGCTCTTTTCTCAATTTATATAAATTAGAACACGTTTGCACATAATCAAATATCAAAAATGATTTTTAAAAAGAAGAGATTAAAAAAATCATTAGTGAATAAACTTCTAATTCTTCATACCAAAATAGCTCCTTATAAATTTACAAAACGTAAAATTTAACATAAAAAAATTTGCGGTTTGCTTTATTGCTTTTTAACTTTTTTTAATTTTAAGTATCAATGAATAACACAAATTCATTTTCTATACCTACTTAAATTTCGTTTTTGATATTTCATTTTGTCAAAAATGGCTTATTCTATTAGAATAAAACTTCAAAATTCTTTATTCTATTAAAATAAAAAGGTCTCTGAAGCCCTTTAAATAGGCTTTATTTATAGGATTGGTGTTCACATTAATAATGCCATTCGTAATTTATAGAATAAAAATTACTTAATTCATTTTTGTCTAATGTAAATGTACTATAAATACTGGTATAACCGCATTTATAGTGAGAGCAAATGACGAAGGAATGGTAAGAAAAATACATCAGCTATGCTGATTGACACGTCAGTGGCATTGTATTTCCTTATGCTCTTATTTTTTATTCTGCTTTCAGCATAAAAAATAAATGATTTGTACAAAAGTTAAATGAATAAAAATGATTTTTTCGTTATCATAATGACTCATTCTTTTCATACCAAATCACTCAATTTTATATTTTTCTATTATTATTTGTTTAATTATACGCATGAAACATGTTTGATATTTCAATTTATTTTAAAACAATACGATGATTCAATCATTTAAAAATGAACTTTTAAAATATAGAAAATCATTTTATTATAACAATTCTGATCCTTCACGTTTTCCAAAATCAATTTCTTCTTCGTTATATTTACCCCCATTTAAATAAAACTCTTGTATTTCTTCTTTAATTGATTTTTCATTTTCCATTATTTTATACCTCCAAAATTTCAAAATATTATATGACTTATATTCTTCATTCCAATATTTGTATATCCCATTTTGATTTTATATCTACTTTATAGAATCAACAATTTTTTATTTATTTTAAATTTAAGTATATAGAATACGTAATTTTTCCACCTACATTTGTAATTGATATTAAAAAACTTGTTGAAAATATACCTATATTCAATTATTTGAGCTATTTTTAATTTTGAAAAGTTATATTTGAAACACCTAATATTATTATATAAACTTACTATGGTCATTGAAATTCTCATTTTCTTTCTATATCTTCTTAAGTTAATTTCATTAAATAACTCTCAACTTTTCAATCATTTTATTTATTATATACTAAAAATAACTATAACAGTTTATAAATTAAAGTTGATTTATTTTTATATCCTATCCAAATAAAAGAAACACGTTTTTGACTTGTTTCTAAAATAATCAAAACCATTGATTTATCAGCAATGTAAAACATCTTTTGCAGTAACAATTTGTTAATGCAAAAAACATTGTATAGCTATATTTCATTAAATTAACTAAATTGAAAAACAAGGAAGCGATAAAAATGGAGCTTAGTAAACAAATCCAAAAATACAGAAAAGAACAAAATTTATCCCAAGAAGATTTAGCAGAAAAAATTCATGTAACAAGACATACGATATCCAATTGGGAAAGAAACAAAAATATACCTGATTTAAACAGTTTAATTTTACTAAGCCAAATTTTTAATACTTCTTTAGATCATTTAGTTAAAGGAGATATAAAAACTATGGAGCATCAATTAAGTAATAAACATTTTAATAATTGGACATTCGTTATGGGGATATCCAGTATATTAACTGCCCTTTCTATAGGTCCTGCATTACACTTTCTGGGTAATTACGGCTATATAATAATGGTATTACTAGCAATTCTTTCTGGATATAGTGCTATTAAAGTTGATAAATACAAAGAGCAAAATAGGCTATTTACCTATAAACAAATTCTAGATTACATGAACGGAAAAACAATCGAAAAAATAAATACAGATAAAACAAAGGGTTCTGTTGCAAAGTAAAAAAATATAGCTAACCACTAATTTATCATGTCAGTGTTCGCTTAACTTGCTAGCATGATGCTAATTTCGTGGCATGGCGAAAATCCGTAGATCTGAAGAGACCTGCGGTTCTTTTTATATAGAGCGTAAATACATTCAATACCTTTTAAAGTATTCTTTGCTGTATTGATACTTTGATACCTTGTCTTTCTTACTTTAATATGACGGTGATCTTGCTCAATGAGGTTATTCAGATATTTCGATGTACAATGACAGTCAGGTTTAAGCTTAAAAGCTTTAATTACTTTAGCCATTGCTACCTTCGTTGAAGGTGCCTGATCTGTAATTACCTTTTGAGGTTTACCAAATTGTTTAATGAGACGTTTGATAAACGCATATGCTGAATGATTATCTCGTTGCTTACGCAACCAAATATCTAATGTATGTCCCTCTGCATCAATGGCACGATATAAATAGCTCCATTTTCCTTTTATTTTGATGTACGTCTCATCAATACGCCATTTGTAATAAGCTTTTTTATGCTTTTTCTTCCAAATTCGATATAAAATTGGGGCATATTCTTGAACCCAACGGTAGACCGTTGAATGATGAACGTTTACACCACGTTCCCTTAATATTTCAGATATATCACGATAACTCAATGCATATCTCAGATAGTAGCCAACGGCTACAGTGATAACATCCTTGTTAAATTGTTTATATCTGAAATAGTTCATACAGAAGACTCCTTTTTGTTAAAATTATACTATAAATTCAACTTTGCAACAGAACCTAATTTTCACTGATTTTCCAGATGTTAAATGGTCTATTGGTTTTATAGTTTTAATGACAATTATTTATATTATTAGAGATATATTGGCTCCTAAACATAAAAAAAAAGTGATGAAAATCGCGACGACTAATCACTTAAAACCAATACTGTTCTACGTGAAACATATATTAATAAAAACCTTTAACAAGACACATTAGTTATCAAAATTTTTATCAACATTTATTTAGGAAAAACACTAAATAGAGTGCTTTCGCTTATCATCTCTTATTTTATTTATATTTTCTTGTGTATATTACCTTTTAAATCACTACACCTAATAAGGTGTGGGGTTATTTTTATATCCAGAAATTAAAAGCCCTAACTACAAATAGTAGTTAGGGCTTTGGAAGCAATATTATACAAAATGACAAGAGAATATGTTTTGATTGGACTATTAATTCTCTAATTTCACTCTAGCACATGATAGTGCAGAGAAACATTATTGATTATCATAATTATTTTTTATTTTGCTACGTTAGGTATGATTCTACCGCACTCACTTTGTTCGTTTGCTACAGCATGAATATAAAGGTCGAACTAAAGATTCTGACCTATATTCACGCTAAAAATCCCCTCAAAACCAATATAACTAATTTTAATTATTCTTTATTCTTGAGGTAAATGAATGAAATTGGTCGTATAAGCAATCGAGTGTTTAGGAATGAGCGTACGTTTCTCTAATTCATTATCTTTTGGATCTTTGATGCCATCGCTTTTCACTAATAATATTTCGTACGTATATTCTTTAACAATATACCCCGTAAATGATTCTCCATTATTTAAAACAACTTTTACCTTTTTATGATCAAAGAAAGCATACGCTTGTTTTGGATAATCATAGTTTTTGTAATGTTTTAGCCTCGCTTTTTGTTTATTATTCATCATTTTATCCCCCCTTTATATTAAGAATTTAATAATTGTCCTTTCTTTGCTATATTGCTAGCAGCTACAATATCATTGTTTTGATGTATGAATCCACATTTTGTACACTTAAACTTATTTTTATTAGTTCTGTTGTACTGATTTCTATCATGGCATATTGGACATTCAATAGACGTGAAACTTTCATCAACGATCAGTATTTCGTCACTTTCATTTTTTCGCTGCTTAATCGCAAAATAAGTTAAGTCAAATACCAAACTAGGAAAAGATAAATGATTTGAACCATGATCATCTAATGCAAAGACGGTTTGAAAACGATTGGACGTTTGTTCTAACATTTCGTTAACAACTTGATTGATATGGCTTTTAAGTCCTGTTTTCAGTTTAGAATAAGCTTCGCTATTATCATATTGCTTATTAGCAATACGTCTCTCGTATTTTCTAAAAAGATGGAAGAGCGTGTTATGTTTATCGACAAAAACAAAAGATCGGTCTATATTTGACGCTGTTAAGTAATGGTATTTGCCTAAATCGATACCGATAATATGAGATTTTTCTTGTTTTATATAATCGTTAATCGCTTTGATATACTTATATTTGCAGTTCTCTAGCTTTTCACTAACGAAAAATTCATAGCCTATCATTCCCCTTTTTTCTTGTATTTTATGATTTAAATACGTTGAGTGGGCTGTTTTCAAAGTTTTTTCTACGCATATTCGTTGAGCGCATTTCTTCTAATTCGGACAAAATAGAGCGCATTAAATATCCTTGCATATTTTCCAATTTTTCTTGTTTTTTAACCATTATACCTTTGAATCTTTTAAGTACCGTAAATAATTCATCATCCATATCTTCAAGCATATACACTTCACCATACAAATCATTAAACGAACGCTTAGCTTTTAGTATAACTGATTTAATGATTTGTATTTCTTTAGCACTAAAATTATTCATGTATCTTTTTGTATCTTCGGGCATTTCCTGAAGTTCTAAATGTTTTAAAGCTTCTTCATCGGATTGCTTTTGTAAATGATCTGTATGATTTGGTTGATTAGGTTTTGTATCTTCTATATTTGCCTCTCTTATATCATTCATATCATTAGAATCAATAACACTAATATTAGTGTTACTAAAATCAGTATAACTAGCGTCCCATTTTTTAAGTTTGCAATGTCCCATATCTTTAGTTTGCAATGTCCCATTTTTTAAGTTTGCAATGTCCCATTTTTTAAGTTTGTTGTCATTACG
>NZ_CP096464.1:0-33231 GCF_056529615.1 Staphylococcus sp. Z5-21
ACTCAAAGCTTTCACGCTTCTCATATCATCAACCCTTTATAAAATGTTTATCAACCCTTTATAAAATAGTATAAACTCATAAAGCTTGGTAATAAAGTAATTACAATATTAAAAACGGTTCCCGTCAATCGTTTCATCAAAGGTTTATAAAGGGTTGATGGTTTTTATCAAAGGTTTATAAACCCTTTATAAACCTTTGATAAGCCTGCATTTTCCCTTTTATAAGGTTGTTCAAAGTGATATAATAACCTTAACATGACAAAACCCCAACTACTGGTAATAGTCGGGGGTTGGTGATAAAACGTTGCAGCACGTTTATAAATCTTTTGATATCTGTATTATATACAACTATATCATCAAAGTGCAAGCAGAAAATTTATGTGTTCTTGTAATGTTTTATTACCTCTATCCAAAACTTTAATAGGAAAGGGGTTTTTATTATGCCTAGAAAAAATATAAAAAATCAAGCCAATCAAAATTTCTATATGCTACATAAAGTTTTATTTATCAACGAAAAATATAAAAAGCTAAGTGATAGTGCTAAAGTTACCTATGCAATTCTTAATGATAGAGTTAGTTTATCTATTAAAAATAATTGGATAGATCAAAATGGAGATATATACTTTATTTTTACTAATGAAAATCTTCAAGAAGTGTTAGATAAAAGTAAAAATACAATAACTAAAATAAAAAAAGAGTTACAAGAGGTTGGTTTACTGGAACAAGTTAAAACCGGGTTTAATCGACCGAACAAACTATATCTTCATGAAATAGAAACGAATATAACTATTGAAAAAGAAATACAAAATAGTACTTCGAACGATGACGAATCGAGTGATATCAAGGACTCCCAAATATTGGGACTCCAGAATCCCAAACAATGGGACTCCAGAATCCCAAATGATGGGACTCCAGAATCCCAAAACTTAGACCCTAATGATACTGAATTTAGTAATACTGATTATATAGAGACTGAGAACAATGATACGAATGATTTGAATGATACACCTAACAATATTTCTGAAAACGCTCATTCGAATCATACAAATCATCAACAAACTGAATTTAATAATGATGCCTTAAAATTCCAAGTGCTTGAAGAATTGCCACAACAAATCAAAGATTATTTAAGTAATTTTGAAATTAGAGAAATTCATATTATTAAAAGTGTTTTACTCAAAGGGAAGAAATCATTTAATAATGCACATGATACCTATTATCGTTTAGAAGATGTTGAGTTTGAAATTGTCAGTGTCTTAAAACGTTTTAAAGCGATGCTGCTACAAAAGAATGAAACCGTTGAAGCTATGCAAGGATATTTAATGCAATCGATTAAAGCTGAACTTGAAGAAATACACGCACTTAATATGCGTCGTCAAAACATGAAACAACATAATATCTTTAACCAATAATTTAGATAATTTTATAGCAATCAAAGAGACCTCAAAATATTCGGTTAAGTCATCGGATTATCTAACTGGAGATAGTGAAAAAGATTCAGAAATTGTTAGTGATTTAGAACAAGGTTTATATCGAAAACGTATGTTGAGTTATGGTGGATTACTTAAACAAAAACATAAAATTTTAAATTTAGACGATGCCGAAGATGGCAATTTAATTAATACAAGTGATGAAGATAAAACAACAGATGAAGAAGAAAAAGCACATTCAATTACTGCAATTTGGAATTTTGAAAAACAAAATTATTACTTAAAAGATTTGAAACGTTAGCTTAAAAGCTAGCGTTTTTTTATGTATTTTTGCCCCTGCGAGAACTATAGCGTTCAACCGGCATGGTTGACCAGTTTTACTATGAAAATTTTAATTTGCATGTAAATGGCAGTGTCTAAAAAAATTAAGCACTGGTTTTGTTCAAATTTTTGTTTGTGAAATTAGAATATATTTATTTGGCTCATATTTGCGTTTTAAGAGCTTATATAAGTTTTTAGGCATAAAACTATATGAATTACCCCTAAATCTTTAAAATGCCCCCTTAAAATTCAAAATAAAGGTATTTAAAATTTTAAAAATAAAAAAGCTACTAGCAAAAACTAGTAGCTTAAATCTTAGTTAAATTTTGATGTAGTATTAATTTTTGTATCTGCGCCACAACGCCGATTACTAATAATGCAGTATTAATTTTTATATCTGTGCTGCAACACCGATTACTTAAAACTAAGATTAAAAAAATCGACGAAGGTCGATTATGGTTTTGCACACGTCGATTTATCCGACGTGTAAGTGCGCCCTTACGGGATTTAACTAGATTATAACGACGAAAATCAGACCTGTAAAGCGATAACTATTGTGATAAAGTTTGCTAAAAAGGAGTTTTGAAGTTGAAAAAAACAGAACGTAATTTATTTTCTATTTTCTTATCTTTAGGAAGTCTTTTTGCTATCTTTAGTGGTTTCTTTATTTTGGGCATTGGAATGTTAATTGGTGGAGCAACTTTATTAACTAAAAGTATTTCTGAAGAATAAAAGAGTTGACGCATTTATGCCGAGAAAATTTATTGTGCGTTGAGAAGAACCCTTAACTAAACTTGGAGACGAATGTCGGCATAGCGTGAGCTATTAAGCCGACCATTCGACAAGTTTTGGGATTGTTAAGGGTTCCGAGGATCAACGTCAATAAAGCAATTGGAATAAAGCATCTATGATTATTTGAAAACATAAGTTATAATACATTCAAAAATATTTTTGAATGAGGTGTAATTATGATTCAGACTATTGTAACTGCTGCTATTCTTTATATTGCGACAGCAGTAGATTTATTAGTAATTTTATTAATATTTTTTGCTAGAGCAAAGACTAGGAAAGAATATCGAGATATTTATATTGGTCAATATGTAGGTTCTGTGGCATTGATTGTCGTAAGTTTATTCTTTGCCTTTGTCTTAAATTATGTTCCTGAAAAATGGATATTAGGATTATTAGGGTTAATACCGATTTATTTAGGAATTAAAGTAGCTATTTATGATGATTGTGAAGGAGAAAAGAGAGCTAAAAAAGAATTGAATGAAAAAGGATTGTCTAAATTAGTTGGTACGGTTGCAATTGTTACAATAGCAAGTTGTGGTGCTGATAATATCGGTTTATTTGTTCCGTATTTTGTGACATTAAGTGTTACTAATTTATTAATTACTTTGTTTGTCTTTTTAATTTTAATTTTCTTCTTGGTATTTACTGCACAAAAATTAGCTAATATTCCAGGAGTTGGAGAAATTGTTGAGAAATTTAGTCGTTGGATTATGGCTGTTATTTATATAGCTTTAGGTTTATTTATTATTATTGAAAATGACACTATTCAAACAATTTTAGGATTTATATTTTAATTTAGGTTGTGATTTTATATGAGTTATGAAAATGCTTGTGATGTGATCTGTGTACATGAGGATAAAGTTAACAATGCTTTAAGTTTTTTAGAAGATGATAAATCTAAGAAATTACTTAACATTTTAGAAAAAATTTGTGATGAGAAGAAATTGAAAATCATATTATCTTTGATTAAAGAAGATGAGTTGTGTGTTTGTGATATTTCTTTGATATTGAAAATGAGTGTTGCTTCAACTTCACATCATTTAAGACTTTTATATAAAAATGATGTACTTGATTTTTATAAAGAGGGAAAGATGGCATATTATTTTATTAAAGACGATGAAATAAGAGAGTTTTTCTCTAAAAATCAGGAGGGTTTTTGAAACGAGTGAAACGAGTTTCTTCTTGTCTTGATACTATATAGAAATAACGTTCTTTTTTAATTATAATTGATATAAGGAGTGATTTTAAATGGAATTAATTTCTAAATTAATTCAAGAAGATATAAATAACGACTCAGAATTAGAAACATTGTACAAAGAACAAGGAGAGAAATTAGAATTCTCAATAGCTGTTGTTAGTTTACGAAAAGATATTGGATGGTCACAAATGCAGTTTGCTCAAAAACTAAAAGTACCTCAAACAACTATTGAAATTATTGAAAACGGGGATGTACTTCCAACAATGTCTCTTTTAAGATCAGTAGCTGATGTAACAGAAAAGAAATTGTGTATTTCATTTGTATAATTAAATAATATAAAAATGTAACAATGCAAGTGTTAACTATTATTTTGAAAAATTATAGTTAACGTTCATTTTATGTTTTTAAATTTCTTGAAGGTTAGGCGAGAGCAGTATTGGAAAAAGAAAAGTCACTAAAAAAAGAGATTCAAGATTTTTACTTGAATGGTGGAACATATGATGAAAAAGAAATATATTTTGGAGATTCAGTAGGTAAAGAAAAATTATAAAATTAATTTGGCAAATGGACTTCTTAAATACAGAAGTCCATTTTTTATGAATGTATACCTTAAGTAAATGTAATTCAAAAAGTCAAAAATAACTTAAGAGCTCTAAAGCTCTACTGCTAATAATTTAATAAACTCATTCTTTATAATGAATTTTTGGACATGTTGTGATTGATTTTATTAAAAGGTTATTATTTTTTATGCTAAAAACAGAATAAAAAATAAGAGCATAAGGAAATACAATGCCACTGACGTGTCAATCAGCATAGCTGATGTATTGTTCTTACCATTCCTTCGTCATTTGCTCTCACTATAAATGCGGTTATACCAGTATTTATAGTACATTTACATTAGACAAAAATGAATTAAGTAATTTTTATTCTATAAATTACGAATGGCATTATTAATGTGAACACCAATCCTATAGATAAAGCCTATTTAAAGGGCTTCAGAGACCCTTTTATTCTAGTAGAATAAAGAATTTTGAAGTTTTATTCTGATAGAATAAGCCATTTTTGACAAAATGAAACACCAAAAACGAAATTTAAGTAGTTATAGAAAATGAATTTGTGTTATTAATTGATACTTAAAATTTTAAAAAGCAATAAAACAAATCGCAAATTTTTATATGTTAAATTTTATGTTTTTTAAATTTATAAGGAGCTATTTTGGTATGAAGAGTTAGAAGTTTATTCACTAATGATTTTTTTAATCTCTTCTTTTTAAAAATCATTTTTGATATTTGATTATGTGCAAACGTGTTCTAATTTATATAAATTGAGAAAAGAGCAAGGATTCCTTTTTCAGAAATCATTAATTTATGATTTATTTGATTAAGTAAACAAAGCGCTTAATAGATTAATTATTTCTATTAAGCGCTTTGTATTTTAGATATGTATTGTCTCATTTTCATTTAAACGTATCTTTCTTTATGCATTATTGACTGCTTATAAAGGAACATTGGTAGACAAATGAATAATGATAATAAATACTACATTTATTTATAGATCCTTTGCTTTTTCATTTTTTTGCGTTTTTAATTCCTGATTTTTAAAGGCTTCTAAAATCTCTGGATGGTTTTCTTTAGCATAAAATACTAACAACGCATCCATAAAATCTATTTTACTGTCTCGTTCTTCTGCTACTAATTCATCAAATAATGGTTTGAAAGTTCTGTGTATTTTAATAGATGTTTTTTCTCTAGTTATTTTTTCTTTCGACATTTAAAATCCTCCTTAAGTATAAAACACTTACAATTTTATTAATGCATCTAAATAAACTGTAATAGTATTTTAGTTAGTTCATCTTTAACTAATTCATTTCAATATTTGCAAATTTTTTTAATAATATACTCATATTTATTATAAACATTTTGACTTTAGAAAAAGTGGAAATTGTATTATTTTAATCGAAGTAACTATATTATTTTATCATTGAGCTGACATAATTCAACTTATCGGAAGTGCATATGCTTACGTATTCACAAATGATATAATAACAGAGTCGCCTTAACTTCCGGCGGTATTTTCGACGGAAGGAGGTGCTTAATATGCTTATGATCTTCGTTCACATCATTGCACCAGTCATTAGTGGCTGTGCAGTTGCGTATTTTACTTACTGGCTTAGTAGTAAACGCAATAAATAGGAGGCGACGTTAAGCCGCATCAAAAAATCCCCTCACTACCACAAATAGTGAGGGGATTGGTGCATATATGCATATAATCTTCGTTAGATGTATTATAACATCATAGTGGAGAGGAATGCAAAGATAGAAGGAACATTAAAGGAGGAAGGTTATGAAAAGTAAAAAAAGTTTGGAAAAATTGTATGATGATTTATTTAGTACTAATTTTTTAATTAACTATGGTTATTTTGATATTACTCCAAAAAATAATCAAGATATAACAGATTTAAATAGCTATGGTAAATCAGATGCATTTTATTTGAAAATATTTAACATGAGTAAGTTAGCAGAATATATTTCTGATAATCCGTTTTATACTATGAAAATGTTTAATGATAAAAAAGTATATAGTACTGAACCAATAACATTTACTATTCCGAAAAGTAATATATCAAGGAGAGAGTATAAAATCCCTAATATATATAGCTATTTAAATTTGATGTTTTTTATACAAAAAAATAAAGAGGAATTTAAAAGAATTTTTCTAGCTAATAAATTTTCAACATCTAAATTTTTTTCACTTGCAGATTTTGATTTTAAATTTACGGATAATTTAAAAAAGACTTTACTTTTCGGGGGGAATCATATATTAAATGTTGATTTATCCAATTTTTACCATTCTCTCTATACACACAGTATCCCTTGGGTAATAATGGGGAAGAAAAATGCTAAAAAAGAAAGGGATAAAGGGTTTTCAAACAAATTAGATAAGTTAATTGCCTCCTGTCAATACAATCAAACTCATGGAATACCTACTGGGAATATTTTAAGTCGTATTATTAGTGAATTATATATGTGCTATATTGATTCTGAAATGGAAAATAAAGGATATAGGTATGCGAGATACGTAGATGACATATCATTCCCGTTTAATTTTGAAGAGGAAAAAGACAAGTTTTACAGAGATTTTAATAAGCTATGTATGAAATATGAATTGAAAATCAATGATAAGAAAACCGAAATAAATGATTTTCCATACATACATACACAGAACAAAGACTTTATATTTAATTATTTTAAAAATTATTCTTCAGATAGTAAAGAAGAAACTTGGATTATAGGTATTAAAAACTTTATTGATTTATGTATAGATGAAGAAAGAAAAGGTAATAAAGGCGCAATAAAATGTATTTTTCCAGTAATAGAAAATACCTTCAAGTATAAGAAAATCAATAAAAATAAAATAAGTAAGATATTTGGCTATACCAATAATATTACTAAATTTAACATTTTACAATTTATATTAGATTTATCACTAAAGGACTCTAAATTAACAAATAGATGTCTATCTTTATTAAACTATTTGGCTGTTAAAATGGATGATAAAAAAGTAGTCTCAAAACAAGTTAAACAGTATTTTAGAAATAGGAACGAAGAGATTAAAAATTTATTAGTATTTTATAATAAAAATGATTATCATCAAGAAACATACCAGATTCTTGTCTATATTGTTGAATATGATGTAGATATTCTTTTAAAAAAGAATGTTTTGAATTTACTAAATGAAAATACAGATAATTTATCTTTGTCATTATTGACAATAATTTATCTACGAAAGCCTTGGAGAATAGAAAGTTTATTGAAAAAAATTGATGACCTATTTAAAAATTCTAAGGATAGTTATCCCGAAAAAATAGGTGTAATGTCACAAAATTTATGGTATTTCAGATATTTTATTTATTATTTAATAAAAGAAAATGTAATTCCTAAAGATAAAATTAATAGTTATTGCAATAGTCAAAGCTATAGATCAAATCAAAAAGGATATAAGAGTGATTTAAACTGGCGTTATATTAATTCAAATGATGCTGTGGATGAATTTTTTAATGAATTATTAGAAGAAAAAGTACCACTTATAGATTTAGAGTATGTAAATTTAATATAATTAAATTTACAATTGTATTGTATGATTATTGTACGCTCTAAATAAACAAAAATAGTCCTCTTATTTTAATAAGAGGACTATTTTTGTTTAAAATTATTCAAGACCATTCGCTTTCTAACATACTCATTTGCCATAAATTATAATATTCTCCATTTAATTTTCTAAAGTCTCTTTTTTCTCCTTCTTTTATAAATCCAATCTTTTTGTAACTTTTAATAGCTGATTTATTAAAGGCAAAAACACCTAATTCAATTCTGTGTAGTCCCAAATCTTCAAAAGCCTTTTTCAATAATTTCTTTATTATTTTAGGGCCTAATCCTTGGCCACGCATTTGCGGATCACCTACTAAAACTTTACCTAACGTGGCGGAACAATTTTTAAAATCTATATTATTTAAAGCAATATGACCTATAATTTTTTTTGAATTATTTTCTTCAATGATAACTTTATAAATTATTTTACTAGAATTTTCTTTATTTGTGTCTTTAATATATTCCTTTAATTGTTCTTCATCTAGGGGATAATTAAAATCTGTACCTGCCCATTTGACTAAAAGTTCAGGAGAGTTTATCCAGTTTATTAATAAATCAAAATCTTTCTCCTCAAAATATTCAAACTTAATCAATAAATTACTCCTTAAATAATAGGTTATTAACTATAAAAATTCAGTGAATGTTGCAATATAAACAACCACTACAATTTTTTGATACTTTCTTCATCAACTTTCTATCTTAAATTTTCGATTTTTTATAAAGCGTTTTGTATTATCTAAATAACTCTTTACAATTTACTGATTTTTAAGCTTTTGCTAATAGATTTATGCAACTTTAATATTATAAGTAAATCTATGCACTTCATCATTAAATTTAAATTCTGCCCAAATTTTATACATCCCTTTTTTAGGAAAATGAGCATAAAAGGTTGTAGAATCAGGTGATTCTGGGTGAACATGAATATAATCAGTTAATTGCTCATCAAATATAATCACATGTCCTAAAGCTCCTAAATAAGGTTGGGGAGTTAATTCTGTATTGAAAGTTAAAGGGACATGTTCATCTTCTTTAGCACTTATAGAATTTAAAGTTACATGAACTCCTTTGTTAACTTTTACCCAATTTTTATCAGAATTTAAAGATGTTGTAGAGGTTATTTTATCTCCAATTTGCAGTTCAATAGGATGAACGGAATACACATGGTTTTTTGGTGTAACATCAACAAAAGCCTGGTAAGTTCCTGGCTCTAATTGTTGGTTAATTATAAATAAACCTTCATGCTTTTTTTGAGGGTGTAGGTGGTAATATTTCTCCATGTCATTAGATACTAAAACGAAATGCATTTCTTTTTCATGCATAGTATCTAATAATGGGGCATTATTAAATTCATCTTCTAACGTAATTTCTATATTACCATCTCTATATACAACATTTGCTTTAATTTCGGGTTTGTTTGAATGATATTCATGATTATGATTCATATTTTTATCCTCCTTAATTTTTAATAAGGGCATATCATTAAACGATATGCCCAACTATTTAAATTATTTAATTACATCGTAACCTTGATCTTCAATAGCTTCTTTAAAGTCGTTGAAAGCTACTTGATTTTCATCAAATTCAACTTCCACATTCCCATTCGCCAAGCTTACTTCTGAAGATGTTACACCATCTAATCCATTTAATGCTTTTTCAATTGAATGCTTGCAATGGTCACAGCTCATACCTTCTACATTAATAACTTCGTTAGTCAATGTTGTCACCTCCTTTCAAGAAATATAAGATTCTTATAATTTCATACGTTTTAGACGTAAAGCGTTTGTGACAACACTTACAGAACTTAAAGCCATTGCTGCTCCCGCAACCCAAGGTGCTAGCAGACCAATTGCTGCTATAGGGATACCTGCAACATTGTAACCAAACGCCCAAAATAGATTTTGGCGAATATTACGAATTGTAGATTTACTTGCTTTTATTGCTTTTGGAATTAATAAAAGGTCTCCTCCTAAAATAGTTATATCAGCAGCTTCGATTGCAACTTCTGTACCTGTACCAATGGCAATACCAATATCTGCTTTAACTAGTGCTGGAGCATCATTGACACCATCTCCAACCATAGCTACTTTTTTACCTTCAGATTGAATTTCTGCTACTTTAGAAGCTTTTTCTTCTGGTAAAACCTCTGCAATAATCGTGTCTATACCAACTTGTTTTGCTATTGCTTGTGCGGTACGTTTGTTATCACCAGTTAACATAGCAACTTCAATACCTAATTCATGAAGTTTTTGAATAGCTTGTTGGGCAGTATCTTTAACTGTATCAGCTACAGCGACAACCCCTCTCAATTCGTTATCTACGCTTATAAGCATTGCAGTTTTTCCTTCTTTTTCAAATTGAGCGAGATTTGTTTCAGCTTCATTAGTTTGGATTCCTTTTTCACTCATTAGTTTTCGATTTCCGACAAAAAGTTCTTTACCATCAATTGTTGCATTTATACCGCGCCCTGGTATAGCTTCAAAATGGTCTACTTCTAAAAATTCTAATGATTTTTCTTTAGCATAACTTACGATAGCTTCAGCTAGTGGGTGTTCAGAACCTTTTTCTGCACTAGCTAACAATTGTAATGTTTGATCATCTCCACTAAAATCAGTGACTTCAGGTGTGCCATTTGTTATAGTGCCAGTTTTATCTAAAACAACTGTATTAATAGCGTGTGTACCTTCAATGTGTTCTCCACCTTTAAATAGAATGCCATTTTCAGCAGCTTTTCCGGTACCCACCATTATAGAAGTAGGCGTAGCTAAGCCTAACGCACAAGGACAAGCGATAACTAATACTGCTATTGCAGCAACTAAGGCTGGTTCAAATTGTCCCGGCTGAACTAATGAAATCCATATAATAAATGTGAAAATCGCGATACCTACAACGATAGGTACAAAATATCCAGAAATAATATCTGCTAGTCTTTGTATTGGCGCTTTAGAACCTTGTGCTTCTTCGACAACTTTAACAATGGAGGCAAGAGCTGTATCTTTACCAACTTTTGTTGCTTCAACAGTAATTGCTCCATTTTTATTCATTGTTGATCCTATAACATTATCATTTTGCATTTTTTCAACAGGAATAGATTCACCTGTCAACATTGACTCGTCAATTGAAGTCATACCTTTAATTATTTTGCCATCTACTGGTATTTTTTCTCCTGGTTTGATAACTAAATAGTCTCCTTCTTTTACCTCACTTAAAGGAACCATAGTCTCTTCACCGTTGCGTAATATACGTGCTTCTTTAGCTTGTAAATTCAACAATTTACTTAACGCATTTGTTGTTTGTGTTTTAGCACGTGCTTCTAAATACTTTCCGAAAAGAATTAAAGTAATTAATACAGCACTTGTTTCAAAATATAGGTGTGGCTCATAATTTGTATTAATTAACCACTTAATCGATTCATAAATACTATAAAAGAAGGCTGCGCTTGTACCTAAAGCGACAAGAACATCCATATTTGCTGACCCATTACGAAGGTTTTTATAAGCGCCTACATAAAATTGCCAACCAATAACAAATTGAACAGGCGTTGCTAATACAAATTGGAACCACGGGTTCATAAATATATGTGGTATTTGAATACCAAATAAATGAACGAACATTGTCATTAACAATGGAGCTGCTAAAACAGCTGAAACAACTAATTTAATTAACTGTCGTTTTAATTGTTTTTCTTTTTGGGAACTTTTTTCTGATGCTTCTTTTTTAGGTTGTGCCTCATACCCTAGGTTTTTAATACGTTGTTGAAATTCATCTACAGACGTCATATCAGGGTTGTATTCTACAGTAGCACTTTCTGTGGTTAAATTAACTGTAGCCTTATTTACACCTGAGATTCGATTTAAAACTTTTTCGATTTTATTCGAACAAGCTGCACACGTCATTCCCATTACATCGAGATCCACTTTTTCGGTTAAAACTCCATAACCTGTTTTTTGAATTGTATTTGCAATATCTTCTAATGATGTAACATTGGGGTTATATTCAATTGTAGCTTTCTCTGTAGAAGGATTTACATTAGCGTTAACTTCATCTAATTTATTTAGATTTTTTTCTACTTTATTCGAGCAAGCTGCACATGTCATGCCTGTGATACCTAATGAGGTTTTTTTAATATTTTCACTCAATTATTTCTTTCCTCCTATTTTGAAAATTGTTTTAATACAACCATCAATTCTTTGATACTTTCTTCTCCGTTGCCATTTTTAATACCTTCACTTACACAATTAGATATATGGTCTTCAGTTACTATAAAACCCACTTGTTTTAGGGCTGATTGTATTGCTGTTATTTGTACTAGTACATCTATACAATATCTATCTTCTGCTATCATTGATTGTAAACCGCGCATTTGTCCTTCTAATCTTTTGAGTCTATTGAGCAATGCGTCATTGTTTTTAACAGTAGTAGTGTTCAATTTCACCCCTCCTCATATACCCTAACGGGGTATCTCTTGTTGGAATCTATATTATACCCCCATCAGGTATAAGTCAATACAAAAGTTTCATATAAAAAATTAATATTTATAGTTTGTTTTAAGAGGTACACTTGTATAAAATGTATGCTAAAACTTATATTAGGAGAGATATATTTGGATAAAAATATACAACTTGAGCTTTACACAAGACCTACATGCTCTGATTGCCAAGAATCAAAAAGGTATTTAAACTCTCAAGAGATTAGTTATAGTCATAAAGATGTAAGTCAAAATTTGGACTTAGAAGAAGAAATGAAAAAAATATCAGGCAACCGAATTGTTCCCTTATTTGTTTTTTATAAAAAAAATTTTTGGGGTAAAAAAAAGTTGTTTAAATATTACGTGGGATTTGAAAATAACAAAAAAGATATATTAAATATATTGGAATAATTAAATAAACAGCCATTATTAAAAAATAATGGCTGTTTATTTAATGATGATGTTGACTGTCTTCTTCTTTCACGATACAAAACAATTTTTCACTATGATTATTGTTAGAAGTTTCAGTCTGTATTGTGACATGTTGAATATTTTGATGATTGAGTTCATGTTCTATACGTTTAAGTAAAAACTCATTTTCAGTAATGGTCATTGTATCTTCTACAACAATATGACAAGATAACGCGTTTAATCCGCTAGTTACTGACCAAACATGAAAGTCATGAATATTTTTAACTTCTTTGAATTTTTTAATAGTTTTAATAATGTCTTTTGTATTTATATTGCTTGGTGCTCCCTCCATTAATACATGAAGACTTGATTTTGTTACATAAAAGCCGCTACGTAGTACTAAAATTGCTACAATCACACTTGCTAAAGGATCCGCCCACCCCCATCTAAAAAATATAATGAGAAGGGCTGCTATAACTGCACCTATAGATCCAAGCATGTCGCTTATTACATGCAAATATGCTCCACGCATATTTAAGTTTTCTTCTACATCGCTCCCACGCAGCATTATCCAAGCCACAATAATATTAATAAACAAGCCTACCAAGGCGATAATTAACATGCCTGTAGAAGCTACCTCAGGGGGGTTTTTAAATCTCTCAATAGCTTCATAAAAAATATAGATAGCTATTAACATCAAAGTAATACCATTAAGTACAGCTGCTAGTATTTCAAACCTTTTGTAGCCAAAAGTTTTATTTGTATTAGCTTGCTTCGCTCCTAAAGTAAATGCAATTAAAGCAATACCTAAAGAAATAGAATCACTTAACATATGACCAGCATCTGAAATTAACGCAAGACTGTTAGTAAAGAAACCACCTAACCCTTCTACAATCATGTAACTTGTAATAATAATAAAACTAATTAATAAAGTCTTTTTGTTCGCGCCATGTGTATGATTATGATTGTGATCGTTTTCCATTTAATCCCTCCTCTTTTTAATGATGAAAAATATTTTCTATAATTTGAATTTTTGTTTTTATAACTATAGAGTTAAAAAATATAAAATTTCAATTAATGTTTTGTTACTCGAAGAAAATCATACTAACTTATGAATATATGCTCATATATTCATAAGTTAGTATGATTTTTATCCTTTGTCAATATAGAAATGCTTTGTATTTTGTATATTAAATAAAAACCCTACTTTGCTTTGGACAGTAGTGGGATTTTTGCATATGATAAACCACACTTCACTTGCTAAATATTAACTATATTATAATTAACAAGTGATAATTTCTTTTTAGAGAAAATAATGTATTCACGCCTAAAGGCGTGAATACATTATTTTTTTTTGAATAGTTTAGAAAAGATAGATTGTTTTTGTTCATTTTTTTTTGATGCTTTTGTAGTAATGATATCTTCTTTTGAATCTATATTATCAGTTTCTATTTTTTTGGTATTACTTAATATATTTTGGCTATTTAAATTCAAAGATTGTTCTTGTTTTAATGCAATTGTTAAATCATCAATTTGTCGATTCTTTTGTCGAATTTCTGATTCTAAATGCTCTATGTATTTATCGATATAACTGCTATATTGGTTATTTAATGATTCTGTTTTGTTTGTCGATTTTTCATCAAATTTTGTCGATTCTTTTGTCGTTTTTTTATTTAAAATTGTTTTTAGATAATCTATTGTATTATCATCTATTAATGATTTGTTACCTACTTTGTTTACCTTCAAATTTGAAGGTAAACTTTTTAAATGATAATGAATTGTTTGTTTAGAGACATCTAAAAGTTCAGAAACTTCCTTTACAGTTTTCATCAAATAACTGGGTCTCCTTTACTTTTTCATTTTTTGTAAAAACGCTTGACGTTCTTCTTCTGTATACGCAGATGTCTTAGATGTGGTTGGTTGATAAGTGTTATTTTTTAACCATTGTGGCGTCATTTCACGGCTTATATATTGTTTTGGTTTGCCTGTACTTATCATATTAGATTGTCGTTTCGAATGAATACGTTTCTCAGGTTCAAAAGAAAATTCTAACCATTCAATCTTTCGTCCTTTTTTAGCTTTAATTTTATTAATATTGAGATTTTTAAATAAAAAGCCTAATTCTTTAATTATTGGTTTAAATACATACTTATCAATTTCACTCATTCGATAACTTTTCGGAATATCTAAACGTTCTCTGAAATCATTAATTTGAATTTTGAAATATCCTGTATGTTTATATTGCTTTAGTAATCTAAACATATTTTTTGCATAAGTTGATTTTAGTTGTGTCATTTCCTGTAGTTCAAATTTAGTGAAATCAGCAGTAATTGAATTGAGTATATGCTTCAAATCATTATTAACACTAATAGACAGGTATTGTTTTTTTATATCAACTTTATAAGAAGTGAACAATACAAATTTTTCAAATGATTGCTCGTTACGTTCTGTATAAGTTAAATGCAACATTTTATCGTATACATGTTCTAAATCTTTTATAAAACGCGCTTGTGATCGTGAGTAATAATTACTAAGATGTTTTAATTCATCAAAAGGTATTTCTAGTTTACGTGTGTCTTGTTCTTTAAGTTTATTACACAATGTAAAAAACGGTTCTGTTGCAAAGTAAAAAATATAGCTAATCACTAATATATCATGTCAGTGTTCGTTTAACTTGCTAGCATGATGCTAATTTCGTGGCATGGGGAAAATCCGTAGATCTGAAGAGACCTACGGTTCTTTTTATATAGAGCGTAAATACATTCAATACCTTTTAAAGTATTCTTTGCCGTATTGATACTTTGATATCTTGTCTTTCTTACTTTAATATGACGGTGATCTTGCTCAATGAGGTTATTCAGATATTTCGATGTACAATGACAGTCAGGTTTAAGTTTAAAAGCTTTAATTATTTTAGCCATTGCTGCCTTCGTTGAAGGTGCCTGATCTGTAACTACCTTTTGAGGCTTACCAAATTGTTTAATGAGACGTTTGATAAACGCATATGCTGAATGATTATCTCGTTGCTTACGCAACCAAATATCTAATGTATGTCCCTCTGTATCAATGGCACGATATAAATAGCTCCATTTTCCTTTTATTTTGATATACGTCTCATCAATACGCCATTTGTAATAAGCTTTTTTATGCTTTTTCTTCCAAATTTGATATAAAATTGGGGCATATTCTTGAACCCAACGGTAGATCGTTGAATGATGAACGTTTACACCACGTTCTCTTAATATTTCAGATATATCACGATAGCTCAATGCATATCTTAGATAGTAGCCAACGGCTACAGTGATAACATCCTTGTTAAATTGTTTATATCTGAAATAGTTCATACAGAAGACTCCTTTTTGTTAAAATTATATTATAAATTCAACTTTGCAACAGAACCGTATTTTATGAGTACACTCTAAATTAAGGAGATGTATAATCAATCTAAAATTGTATTTTTATACTTTTGTTATATAATCTTTCTACTTAGAGATATATTGTAAAAAAACCAACAAAATGTTATATTAACATTACTATTTTATCGATGAAGGAGGATTAAAATGACAGCTTCTATGAGACTCAAATAAACCTTTTTGAATACAAAACTAAATTAATTCAAAAAGGCTTGTCCGCAATACACACTCATAGGATGACTTATGTCATTTTTTATCCTTCGATAGGAATAATAAACGCTTTCAAATACTAAAACATCATAATAAATTTTTAAGTGTTTGAAAGTGTAATGTGAATGAGACGGGAGTAGCCTGTCTCATTTTTTTGCGTACACGTCCTTTAAATATACAAGGAGTGTATAAATATGGAACAATATACAATTAAATTTAACCAAATCAATCATAAATTGACAGATTTACGATCACTTAACATCGGTCATCTTTACGCTTACCAATTTGAAAAAATAGCACTTATTGGGGGTAATGGTACTGGCAAAACCACATTACTAAATATGATTGCTCAAAAAACAAAACCAGAATCTGGAACAGTTGAAACGGTTGGCGAAATTCAATATTTTGAACAGCTTAACATGGATGTGGAAAATGATTTTAACACGTTAGACGGTAGTTTAATGAGTGAACTCCATATACCTATGCATACAACCGACAGTATGAGTGGTGGTGAAAAAGCAAAATATAAATTAGCTAATGTCATATCAAATTATAGTCCGATATTACTTTTAGATGAACCTACAAATCACTTGGATAAAATTGGTAAAGATTATCTGAAAAATATTTTAAAATATTACTATGGTACTTTAATTATAGTAAGTCATGATAGAGCACTTATAGACCAAATTGCTGACACAATTTGGGATATACAAGAAGATGGCACAATAAGAGTGTTTAAAGGTAATTACACACAGTATCAAAATCAATATGAACAAGAACAGTTAGAACAACAACGTCAATATGAACAGTATATAAGTGAAAAACAAAGATTGTCCCAAGCCAGTAAAGCTAAACGAAATCAAGCGCAACAAATGGCACAAGCATCATCAAAACAAAAAAACAAAAGTATAGCACCAGATCGTTTAAGTGCATCAAAACAAAAAGGCACGGTTGAGAAGGCTGCTCAAAAACAAGCTAAGCATATTGAAAAAAGAATGGAACATTTGGAAGAAGTTGAAAAACCACAAAGTTATCATGAATTCAATTTCCCACAAAATAAAATTTATGATATCCATAATAATTATCCAATCATTGCACAAAATCTAACATTGGTTAAAGGAAGTCAAAAACTGCTAACACAAGTACGATTCCAAATACCATATGGCAAAAATATAGCGCTCGTAGGTGCAAATGGTGTAGGTAAGACAACTTTACTTGAAGCTATTTACCACCAAATAGAGGGAATTGATTGTTCTCCTAAAGTGCAAATGGCATACTATCGTCAACTTGCTTATGAAGACATGCGTGACGTTTCATTATTGCAATATTTAATGGATGAAACGGATTCATCAGAATCATTCAGTAGAGCTATTTTAAATAACTTGGGTTTAAATGAAGCACTTGATCGTTCTTGTAATGTTTTGAGTGGTGGGGAAAGAACGAAATTATCGTTAGCAGTATTATTTTCAACGAAAGCGAATATGTTAATTTTGGATGAACCAACTAATTTTTTAGATATTAAAACATTAGAAGCATTAGAAATGTTTATGAATAAATATCCTGGAATCATTTTGTTTACATCACATGATACAAGGTTTGTTAAACATGTATCAGATAAAAAATGGGAATTAACAGGACAATCTATTCATGATATAACTTAAAAACTATACACTAATTTATATTGAATATTAGGTTCATTTATATCAATATAAAAAATACGTTCACAAGAAAAATATAATAGAAATAAGGATCCAATAAAATGACTCGACATAATGAAATTATTAAATGTGCAGAAAAATATCAATTACACATCCAACCTCAAACAATCTCATTGAATGAATCGGGACTTGATTTTCAAGTTGCATTTGGAAAAGATAAACATGGAGTAGAATGGGTTTTGAGACTACCAAGAAGACCTGACGTTTATAAACGAACAAAACCCGAAAAACAAACGGTAGACTTCTTACAGAAGAATGTTTCATTTGAAATACCGAAGTGGAAAGTACATGCAAAAGACCTTATTGCTTACCCAAAACTTACAGGTAAACCCGCAGCCACAATAGATCCAGAAATACAAAATTATGTATGGGAAATTGAACACAAACCATTACCAGAAAACTTTATTAACACATTAGCTGAAACACTCGTAGATTTACACAACATACCAGAAGAAAACATTAACGTTCAGCATATAAATATCAAAACCATACAAGAAATAAAAAATGACTTTCAAAGAAGAATGAATAAAGTTAAAGAAACTTATGGCGTATCAGATGAATTATGGAACAGATGGAAACAATGGTTAGAAAACGACGAACTATGGCCTCGACATGCGACCATGATACATGGGGACTTACATCCAGGACATATAATGGTAGATAACCAAGCAAACGTCACAGGTCTCATAGACTGGACTGAAGCAACCCACTCCGACCCATCAATGGACTTTATAGGACACCATCGTGTATTCGACGACGAAGGATTAGAGCAACTTATAACAGCATACGGTAAAGCTGGAGGTGAAATATGGCCACGAATGAAAGAGCATATAATAGAACTCAATGCAGTATTCCCAATGTTTATCGCTGAGTTTGCTATGGAATCAGGAGAATCGGCGTATGAAACGATGGCATTGAAAGAGTTAGGTATGAAAGAGTAGAACTTATATTAAAAGAGGCCCATTTTAAAGACGAAGGCAATCCTGATGAAATTTTAAAACTGCGTTTAATTAGTGATGGTCTTTGGTTTTCTATAATGTATTAAATATCTGGACATGGAACAAATGCAACAAATGGAAAGAATCGTTTTCGAAATTTCTAACTCCTTAAATCAGGAGGATAAATAAACGGTCATTTTCATTGAAAGCACTTATATAAATTTCATCAATTTTAATACCTACCGTAAATACATTTCATAAGTATTAAACAGATGATTAAAATTTTTAGTTAATTTAAATATTTATGATAGAGATGACCTTCAAATGAACGGTTCTGTTACAAAGAAAAAATCTATATTTATTTTTAGTAAGTTTTAATTATAGATATGTACACTTTGAGTACACCCTAATCACACAAAGTAGATTGTTGAAATTACAGCAACCTACATGTATGATTAGGGTGTATATTAAATATGGAGTGAAAATAAATGATTATAGGCTATGCGAGAGTATCTTCGATAGATCAAAACTTAGAAAGACAATTGGATAATTTAAAGACGTTTGGTGTAGAGAAAATCTTTACAGAGAAGCAATCAGGTAAATCAGTGGAAAATAGACCTGTATTTCAAGAAGCCCTTAATTTTGTAAGAATGGGAGATCGGTTCGTTGTGGAGTCAATAGATCGTTTAGGACGTAACTATGATGAGATTATTGAAACTGTGAATTATTTAAAAGAAAAAGATGTTCAGTTAATGATTACAAGCTTACCTATGATGAATGAAGTGATTGGTAATCCATTATTAGATAAGTTTATGAAAGATTTAATCATTCAAATTTTAGCCATGGTTTCAGAACAGGAGAGAAATGAAAGTAAACGTCGACAAGCTCAAGGGATTCAGGTTGCGAAAGACAAAGGGATATATAAAGGACGCCCTTTACTTTATTCACCAAACGCGAAAGATCCCCAAAAGCGTATTATCTATTATCGTGTTGTCGAAATGTTAGAAGAAGGCCAAGCAATTAGTAAAATTGCGAAAGAAGTCAATATTACAAGACAGACAGTTTATAGAATTAAACATGATAAGGGATTATCTTGACAAATTGATTGTCAATGCAAATGAGAGGTCCTCACAGCGTCTCAAATCTCATAATATATTATTAAATTGAGATTTTAATAAAAACACAAGAAAAAAGAGCCGAATAGAGACTCTTTTTCTATGTAATAATTGTTTTAAGACTACGTATATTTAGTAGCAAGTTTATTATTTTCAACTTTTCTTTTCAATTGATTAGCTTCTTTTGTAGCTAACCTCGAATAATATCTATTTGAGAAGAACATTTGGATAATTAAGAATGCAGCATTAATCGTCCAGTACAGTCCTAAAGCAGAAGCTGATGTAATGGAAATATATATGATGAATATAGGAGAAATAATTGCCATGATATAACCCATTGAGCGTTGTTCTTTAGGCATATTTTCCATATTTATTAAGGGTTGTATAATGTACAAAATACCAGCAATTATAGTAATCCAAATATCAGGATGTGTTAAATTAAACCAAAGAAAATCAGTATGTTCAGTTAAACCACCACTCGAAGGCCATTTTAATGAAACGTACAGTCCAAATAAAACAGGCATTTGTATAAGTAATGGCAAGCATCCTAGCATTGTCTTCATAGGATTCATATTGTACTCTTTATATTTGTCCATCATTTCTTGATTCGCTGTCATTTTTTCTTCTTGCGTATTCGCTTTTTTTATTTTCTCTTGTATCTTAGTTAATTCAGGTTTCACAATTTCCATTTTCTTACGCATCAAATGCCCATTTTTAGATTGAGCTAACATGAACGGTAACATGATAATTCTAACGATTAAAACGATTGTAATGATTGCTAATCCATAATTATTATCAAATATAGAGCCTAACCAATGTAAAAGATGATCCATCGGTACTGCAAAAGTATGATAGAAAAAGCCATTTCTATTTTCTGACTTTGAATAATCACAAGCTGAAAGCAAAGTGAAACTTAATAATAGTAATACTATTAGCTTTTTTCTATGTATCAATTATTTTTCATTCCTTCATTATATATTCTGTACACATCTTCTTCTATAGATGTAAAATTATCCAAGGTCATAAAATCCTCATTTTCTAAAATCCTAGAGATTGCTGTATTCAAAGTATTTTTATAATTTGCTGGTAAGCGATTTTCTAATGGTAAAGTGTTTAGCCATTCGTCAATTTCATTAAAAAATTCATCTTTTTGATAAACAAAATCTTGGGTCAAATAATCAAAGCATTGACAATACTGCTTCAAATATTGAATGGCTTTATTATCATCATTTTTAACGTAATATAATGCAAATTTATAATAGCAATTCATACTTAAGTGAGGGTACAAATAATCCACATTAAAAGCTTTGTTTATATAATGAAGCTTAGATTCTAAATATTCTATTGGAATAGAATATAAGTCATAAGTAAGCATTAAAGCAAAGTCATGCATATAAATCATGAGAGATTGATACATATCTGTCTGAATTACATTTTTGGCTTTTGAAATATTTCCTTTTTGTAAATAAGCTAAAGTTAAGATAGCATTTTCACCAATTTTTAAATCAAAATCAGGTGTATTATCTATAACTGATGAATAGTCACCTTCAAACATATACATTAATGTTTGATATCCTTGCGCATGTCTTTTCAAGTAAATAGATTCTGAGTTATCCTCTGTTGTTTTAATTATTTCATAAGCTAATTTTGTTGTTTCTTTAACTTGTGTTTCATTCTCACAATATAAAATATTATTTGCTAAAATCCCTAACAATGAGTTGAGGAACTTAAATTCATTACAATGACTAATATAGTAATCACGTACAGTTGATACATATTCTTCATAACTAGTTTTATTGATCATCTTAGATAATGATATAGATACTTCCTTAATTTCTTCATCTGTCATAGTAATGCTATAGTTAAGCAGATCATCCACTGAAATATTAAACACTTTTGCTAGTTTTGGTAGCATTGTAATATCAGGGTAAAGTGTTGCATTTTCCCACTTAGAAATAGTTGTTTTTGTTGTATTAAGATATTCAGCTAGTGCTTCTTGAGTCATTCCCCGTCTTAAACGTTCTTGTTTGATTATTTTAGATACTTTAATCATTAATAACACCTCTTATATTTAATGTTACTAGAAATTTTAAATAAGGTATATTTCTTATATAACAACTTAAAGAAACAAAATTTCCTAATAAGAAACAACAGCATGTTAAAAAAAACCATCTCTTTTAAAAGAGATGGTTTAAAAATTTTGCCTCAATAACGAACGTTTTTCATTACTTCTGTTATCTCATTTAAATCAAATAAATCTGAAGATTTCCATGTAACATTTTGTTCATTAGACTTATTTTCTATATATGATATGCTGAAGCACCTGTTAATAGAATTTTTTTGTAAATTTAGCCTCCAATTTTAAAAATGAGCAGGCACATGCTTGCCTCAGCTCATCTTTTTCATAATAAGCTAAATTGCTCACTACAATTAAATTAATTTGATATAAGTGTGGCAAGAGTTCTACGTCTCTTAATAAATAATACCCAATTTTATTGATAAATGAACTTAAATTTAAAATTAAATTGATGAGTATCAGAAGTACGATTTACATAAAAAGGTACGACAAGTTTATGAGCTTGTCGCACCTTTTTAATTACAATTAGTTACTAACAAACGACTCCAAAAGCCTTTTTAAGTTGTGTTTATTCACCCTTTTTTCTTCCTAATGTTGATTAATATTTACAGCGTCTGTAGTATATGATACTTCTTACACATCCACGTTTTATCTATCATTAGTAGGTGTATCAAAGGAATAATTAAGCAGCCTCTCTTCCTCTAATTAATTTTTGAATCTTTTTTATTACTCTCTAACGCCAAAACTTGCTGATTCTTAAGCAATCTTTAATCTTTCCTGCAACTCTTTTCTATTCTGGCTCATATATGCGTTTTAAGAAACAAATGTAATTGAATAGGTTAAAAATTATATATTTTTAAAGTTTCCTTTAAACCAACTGTTAAAATGTATAATAAGGATATTGGATTACCACATGTAAATTTGTTTTTAGCACGACGTTTTTTAGGTGTGTAAGTGTGCCTTTAGATATAAAAATAAAAGTCAAACTAGAAAAAGTAGATTGACTTTTTCTTTTGATGCAGTATCGTCAATGTAAATCTAAAAATTCTGGCTATAAATCTACATCACTTTTCAAAAATGTAGTAGTGATATTCAATACTAATTAGTTTTTATAACTACTAGGAAATATCTCAAGGCGTTTCTTTAAATTAAAAATACCCCACAAATAAATGTGGAGTATTAAAGTGAATCATCTTTTGTAGGTTTTATTCCAGATTAGCATGATTTTGCTGCATTGTTTCTTCATCAACGTTTATCTCAGTCATTAAATCTAAAACAATACTATCTAAAAACACTTGTGATGCTTGTTCAAATAAGCTACCTAGAGGTTGTGCTGAACCTTCAGCATCATATTTCGTTCCCGCCGGTAATTCAATCACTGCATTTGCAAGTTCACCAATATTTGACGTTGGATTTGTTGACAATAATACAACTTCTGCACCTACAGCTTTAGCTTTATCTGCTAATAATCTTAAATGCTCTGTCGAACCTGAGCCAGAAAGGATAACAAACAAATCTTTTTCGGTAATGGAAGGTGTAGTGGACTCACCAACTACATGTGCACCCTTCCCAAGCTGATTCAATCTCATCGCAAAACTATTTGCTACAAAACCCGAACGTCCTTTTCCAGATACAAAAACTTGCTCTGCTTTAATAATTTGCTTTAAAAACGTTTCGGCTTCACTGTCTTTCACATGTGATAATGTGTTGTCTATTTCATCTAGTATTAAACGATAATTTGTGATTTCTGTCATCATTATTTTCCTTCAATCGCAGCTCTACATTGTTTAGCAGCTTCTACAGGGTCATCAGCATTTGCAATGCCGCCACCAACAATAATTAAATCAGGATTTTCTGCAACAATATCTTTAATTGTATCTGGTTTAATACCACCTGCGACTGCTACTTTAGAATTACTAATTACAGATTTAACTTTACGTAAACTTTCTAAAGGAGATTGACCTTCAGCTTGTAAGTCATAACCAGTATGAACAGCGATATAATCTGCGCCTAAATCATCTAAATCTTTCGCACGTTTTTCTAAATCTTGGACTGCAATCATATCTACTAATAATTGTTTGCCATGTTTATGTGCTTCATCAACTGCTGCTTTAATTGATGCATCTTCTGCAACGCCTAAAATTGTTACTATGTCTGCACCAAATTTAACTGCTTGGCTTACTTCATAGTCGGCAGCATCCATAATTTTTAAATCTGCTAATACTTTTACACTATCAATATTATCATTTAAATGTTGTACAGCTGGTAATCCTTCATTTATAACAATCGGTGTTCCAATTTCTACGATATCTACATAATCTTTAACTTTATTTGCTAATTCTGCAGCATCCTCTTTATTTAATAAATCAATCGCTAATTGTAATTCCATATGTTATTACCTCCTATATATTATATATTCATTATGGTATAATAACTTTGGAAATACAATACTGACAAATATGTCACTGAGGAGAAGAAATTGTTAATAGAATATAATAATAAATTATTTTACACTTCTAAAGATTTAGCTTTATCAGTAATTGGTGGTAGGTGGAAAATCCCTATTATTTATCATTTATTACAATCAGAAGTACTTAGGTTGAGTGAATTAGAAAAAAAATTACCAGATATTAATCAAAGAATGTTAATTAGACAATTAAGGGAGCTTGAAAAGGATATGATAATAAAAAGAACTATATATCCAGTAGTCCCTCCAAAAGTTGAATATCGATTAACTAGTGTTGGTTTGTCTCTCGACAATGTGGTCTATGGTATTTGTGAATGGGGAGATGAATATTTGAAATTAATTAATAATGAAAATTAGTTAGTTTTTTAAAAGAAGAAAAATTGAACCGAACTTTATATAATCTCTTTCAGATATTGATATGTTTTTATATTGACTAGTAGATCGATATAAATAGAGAACGACTCAAAGACACATAAGTACGCTCTAAACACACAAAATATTTTTCTGATATTAATAGTGTATATAGGGTCATTAGATTCTATATTAAAAAAGGCGAAGTATAATTATACTTCGCTTTAAGTTAATCTTTATAATGATTACTTGTATTTTTGTCAAACCATGCTTTTTCAAGCAGTTTAACTGCTGCTTTTATTTGTTCTATGGATAGTACTGCAAAGCCAAGGAGGACGGTTTGGCCATCATTTCAATTACTTGGTTAAATGAGTCCTTTGGATACTATCAACTAGTAGACGGACTATTTATTATTATAGCTGTCGTAGCTTTAACTACACCGAAAAAAAGTAAGTATGAAAATTAAACAAATTTTTCAAAATTTTTAAGCTATAAAGTAATATAAAAAAGATACTTCTTTAAAAAGAGTGTCTTAATCATTTCAAAACATGCTCGTTAACGAAAATATCTTGATCTATACATTTTTTATCCCTCTTTTCTTATGAGATACTTTATATTCTCGAGAATCTTGCCATAGTTTGTAAGTAGCTTGATTTCCCAAAAAGTAGCAATAACATAATGTTCATTTAAATTACTAGCTTTTAAAAGCAATAAACATCAAAATCCTTTGCTTTTTCAGATTTTTATTTCGGTTTAAGAAAACACGCACAAATTCTTCTTTAAAATCAGCAGTTACTTATAAATAGTTCAAAACTGTATAGTTACTTTTAGATAAATCTTTAATTTTATTCTAATATAGTATATTGCTTACGTGTATTAAACTTATCTATAATTACTTTTTTATTAATTTTGGCTAAATAAATGCGATGTTTGGTATTTTGCAACATATAAACTAACAATTTTCTAAAAAGAGTAATAAATCAATTTATTCTTCTGAGTTTACATTATAATATCAAGGGTAAAGTTTTTTAAAGGAGTGTGGTTTAAATGAAAGCAGTTACTTATCAAGGTCATAAAAATATGGAAGTTCGTGAAGTACATGATCCAATAATAGAAGAATCAACGGATGCAATAATAAAAATAACAGCTTCAGGTATATGTGGTTCTGATTTACATCTTTATCATCAAGGCGATTTATTTATGGATCCTGGTTTTGTTATTGGACATGAGCCAATGGGAATTGTAGAAGAAGTAGGAAAAGACGTTAAAACCTTAAAAAAGGGAGATAGAGTAGTTATACCTTTTAACATAGGTTGCGGCGATTGTTTCTATTGTAATAATGAAATGGAGTCTCAGTGTGATAATTCTAACTCATCACCGGCAAGTTGGAAAATGGATAATGGTGGACTTTTCGGTTTTGGTGGCATGCACGGAAACCACTGGGGAGGTCAAGCAGAGTATTTAAGAGTCCCATTTGCCGATTTCTCCTCTTTCAAAGTTCCAGATAGTGATTTGAAAGACGAACAAGTATTATTTTTATCTGATGTTGTCCCAACAGCTTATTGGAGTGTTGAACATGCAGGCGTAAAATCTGGAGATACCGTTATTGTTCTTGGTTGTGGCCCAATCGGTTTAATGGCACAAAAATTTGCTAAATTAAAAGGCGCTGAACGTGTGATTGCCATTGACAATGTAGAACATAGATTAAACCATGCCAAAAAATCCAATGGCGCTGAAGTATATAATTTTTCTAAAGAAGATAATATAGGAAAATTACTTCGTGAAAGCACACGCGGTGGTGCAGATGTCGTTATAGATTGTGTTGGAATGGATGGACAAGTTGCTCAAGATGATTTAGAGATAAGTTCAAATTCAGCACAACGAGGTAATATTAGTCCAATTATTACAGCAGCTGAATCAGTAAGAAAATTTGGAACGATTCAATTAACTGGTATTTACGGTACACCTGCAGACAATTATCCAATAGATTTAATTTTTAATAGAGATGTCCAAGTAAAAAGTGGACAAGCGCCAGTTATTCATCAAATGCCAAAATTATATGAAATGATTAAAAATGAAGTTTTTGATCCAACAGAAATTATAACTCACACAATGCCTTTAGAAGATGCAAAACAAGCGTATGATATTTTCGATCAGAAAAAAGATAATAATATTAAAGTAATTCTAAAACCATAATAATAAATATATAAAGAAGTCTATATACAGATTATAACCAGTATATAGACTTCTTTATTAATTTCATGTGATAATTTTCAGAATCGCTAAGTTACAAAATTTCTAAATCTAACCAATGCTATATGAAAATATGAAACAATTTTAATCATTTGCTATATAAAGTTTCAAATGCTTAGATGTTAATGTTTTATTCTCTTTAACAAAGTTTATAGGATAGCCACTAAATTGTACTTTACCCCCATCTAGACCAGGGCCTGGCCCTACATCTATAATCCAATCAGCATCACACATAATTGATAAATTATGTTCAATTAAAATAACAGTGTTATTTTGTTCAATAAGATCATTAAAACAGTTTATCAATATAGGAATATCAGCTTCATGTAAACCTGTCGTAGGTTCATCAAATATAAAAATACTATCTGTAACATCATCATTTAAATATTGGCCTAATTTAACGCGTTGAATTTCACCACCTGATAATGTAGATAGAGGTTGGCCAAGGGTTACGTAATTTAATCCAGTTTTACTTATAGCTTGTAACTTAGACTGAATTTCATTTTCTTTATCAAAAAATCTTATACCTTCGTCAACAGTCAATTCAAGGAAATCAGCAATAGAATAGCCATCTATAGTTGCATTCAACACTTCTGGCTTATAACGTTTACCGTGACACACTTCACATGTTTGTGAAAATTCACCCATAAATGCAAGTTCTGTTTCAATATAACCTTTACCACCACAATTGGCACAAGCTCCTTTCGAATTATAACTAAACATAGATTTATTTAATCCAGTTTCTTTGCTGAAAAAATTTCTGACTCTGTCAAAAACACCTAAATAAGTTAGTAAATTAGACCGATTGGAACCTTGTATCGCTTTTTGATCCATAAATACTGCATTATCATTTTTTGCAAAACCTGCCTTAACAAGTGAACTTTTCCCAGAACCTGCTACTCCAGTTAATACTGTCAAAACATGCTTGGGTATATCAACTGTCACATTCTTCAAATTGTTTTGGGTCACTGGTCCAAGATGATAAAAACTCTTTGCTTCACGTATCTCATTTTTTAAGTGATGTTTGATACGTAGTGCTTCCCCAGTAGATGTATCTGAAGACAATAATTCTTTGTATGTTCCCTTAAACGTTATCTCTCCACCTTGCGCCCCTGAACTTGGTCCCATATCAATGATATAATCTGCTTCTTTAATTACATCAGGATCATGTTCTACAATTAATACTGTATTACCTTTATGTTTTAAAGATTTCAAAATTTCATTTATTTTTGCAATATCCTCTGGATGTAAACCAACACTTGGTTCATCAATGATATAAACCAAATCAGATAGCGAACTATTTAAATGTCGTATTAATTTAAGCCGTTGTGCTTCTCCACCTGATAAAGAAGTGGTTACACGGTCAAGAGTTAAATAACTTAATCCTATATAATCAAGTGCTTCTAATTGTTTTCGGAGTGGTTCAATAATAAACTGGGCTGTTGAATTATTTAATTTATTAAGAAATGCTAAATTTTCTTTTACAGTCATTTGTGTAAAATCTGAAATATTTTTCCCCATAATTTTACAACTCAAAATTTTCGAATTTAAACGTTGACCGTTACAAGTTGGACAAATTTTATTTTCCACAACATTTTTAAGATGTTTAGCATAACGTTTTTTGTTAAATTCTTTATCTCCCAAGAATATTCTTCTAAACCTAGGTATAAGTCCCACATATTTTGCTGATTTCCGCCATTCTTCAGGTGGTTTTTTTAATTTTATTGGCTCCTGATACAAAAACAAATCTAATTCTTCTTTTGTATATGCTTTTAATTTTTTATCATTATCAAACAGACCACTATCACGATAAGCTTTCCCTCTTTCTTTATCAGGTCCAAAAGATGGGAAATTAATAGCACCTTCATTTAAAGATTTGTTCCAATCTAAGAGCTCATTTAAATTAATGTCTTCAATGTAACCTAATCCTTCACATGTTTCACACATACCATTGGGACTGTTAAATGAAAAGGCATCTGAATAACCGACAAAAGGTTCACCTATCCTTGACCATAACAATCTAACAGAGGCGTATATATCAGATACTGTACCTACAGTAGAGCGAGAATTACCATTAAATCTTTTTTGACTAATCGTCATTGCTACTGGAAGATTTTTAATTTCTTTTACTTTTGGTTTAGGTTGCTGATTTAAATGAAATTGAATATAGCTAGAATAACTTTCATTTAAAAGTTGTTCAGATTCAGCAGCTACTGTTCTGAATACCAGTGATGACTTACCTGAACCAGAACGTCCTGTAAATACTGTAATCAAATGTTTAGGTATAGTTATATCTATATTTTTTAAATTATTTTGTGAAGCTCCTATAATGGTAATATCATTCATAAATTAAATTGCCCTCCATTGTAATTTTCAACAATTAATAGTATAGATGAAGTTAAAAGATTAGTAGAATTTCGAAATAGGTTACATTACAAAAACAGTATGTAGAATATCTAATATTTTATCGTAGATTATAAGTTATCTTAATGAAGTTAAGTTCATTTTATTTTTATAAAAACCTAACAATAAGAGACTAACAGCAAAGTTATAAACTTTGTTGTTAGTCTCTTAGATAATAAATACTGATTGATATTACAAAATTATGCTTTTAATTTTTCAATAATTTCTCTATTGAAATCATCTAAGTCATCTGGGACACGACTCGTTACAATATTGTTATCTATTACAACTGATTCGTCAACAACGTGTGCACCAGCATTAGATAAATCTTTACGTACATTGATAACACCAGTTATTGTGCGGCCCTTTAAATCATCAGTATCAACTAGTAAAAGTGGACCATGACAAATCGCAAATGTAGGTACATCATTTTGAGTAAAATACTTAGTAAATGTACCATAGCGACCTTCTTCATCACCACGTAAATGATCGGGTGAGAATCCGCCAGGAATTAATAATGCATCATAATTTTCTGGTTTCGCATCTGCAATGCTAACATCTACAGTTACTTTCTCCCCATGCTTACCAACAAGTTCATGTTTTGCTGTATCTCCAATAACTTCAGTCTCGAATCCAGCATTTTCTAATGCTTCTTTTGGACTGGTTAATTCTATATCTTCAAATTCATCTGCTAAAATGATTGCTACTTTTTTAGTCATAATACAACCTATCTTTCAATTATATTTTAAAACCTAAGTACTATATACACTAGAAAAAGGAAGTTTAAACATAAAATGTTTTCTAATTTTTTCACCAACTACATGTGCATTTTTATCTATTTAGTTTAATCTTATTTAATATTAATTGTAACTGATTATGCATTTGTATGGGCATCTACAATATCACGACATTGTTTAGCAGCTTCTACAGGGTCTTCAGCATTTGCAATGCCGCCACCAACAATAATTAAATCAGGATTTTCTGCAACAATATCTTTAATTGTATCTGGTTTAATACCACCTGCAACTGCTACTTTAGAATTACTAATTACAGATTTAACTTTACGTAAACTTTCTAAAGGAGATTGACCTTCAGCTTGTAAGTCATAACCAGTATGAACAGCGATATAATCTGCGCCTAAATCATCTAAAACTTTCGCACGTTTTTCTAAATCTTGTACTGCAATCATATCTACTAATAATTGTTTGCCATGTTTATGTGCTTCATCAACTGCTGCTTTAATGGATGCATCTTCTGCAACGCCTAAAATTGTTACTATGTCTGCACCAAATTTAACTGCTTGGCTTACTTCATAGTCGGCAGCATCCATAATTTTTAAATCTGCTAATACTTTTACACTATCAATATTATCATTTAAATGTTGTACAGCTGGTAATCCTTCATTTATAACGATTGGTGTACCAATTTCTACGATATCTACATAATCTTTAACTTTATTTGCTAATTCTGCAGCATCCTCTTTATTTAATAAATCAATTGCTAATTGTAATTCCATTAAAACGCCCTCCTATCTATCTTTTATATTATCATTATGGTATTATTTACGACAAATAACAATACTGACATTTTTGTCACTATAAAAATTA
This sequence comes from Staphylococcus sp. Z5-21, assembly GCF_056529615.1. Taxonomy (NCBI): domain Bacteria; kingdom Bacillati; phylum Bacillota; class Bacilli; order Caryophanales; family Staphylococcaceae; genus Staphylococcus; species Staphylococcus sp. Z5-21. The sequence continues at coordinate 31,318 of NZ_CP096464.1, forward strand.
AAGATGTTGTGTTGTTAATTAAATATAATAATAAAGATTATTATATACCCAAATATTTAGCTTTTCTATAATTGGTAGAAGACCTGTTGAAGACATTATAGATGAATTAGGCGAAGAAATTGTTCCATATTTTCCAACACACAAAGTGAACTAATTAGGAGGTTATATTGATGAGAGCATTTGAAATAGAATCATATGGAGAAGCTGATGTATTACAAGAATTTAATTTACCACTACCTGAGATAACAGATGAAGAAGTATTAATTGAAGTTGAAAATACAGGTATTAGCCCATACGATTGGCATGTTAGACGAGGTGAACAAGAAGGGAAAATTGATTACCCTATACCGCTCATTTTAGGATGGGATATATCAGGCGTTATACGTAAAGTCGGCTCAAAAGTAACAGATTTAACAGTAGGTACACCAGTTATTGCAACACAACAACTTGATAAAAACGGTGGTTATGCAGAATTTGTGGCCATTAATCAAAACACAGTTGTTAAAAAACCTGAATCATTATCTTTTGAAGAAGGTGCGACAATTCCAATTAATGGTTTGACTGTCTATCAAGCGTTAATAAAATATGGTGAAATGCAACACGGCGATAAAGTATTAATACATAGTGGCGCAGGTGCAGTAGGTATATTTGGCATTCAATTAGCTAAAGCTAAAGGTGCCTATGTAGCAACTACTGCAAGTACACACAACCATGAATTTTTAAAATCAATTGGGGCAGATGTTACCATTGACTACAATACAGAACGTTTTGAAGATTATGTACATGATTATGACATCGTCCTTGATACACAAGCAGGAGAAACACTTGAACGTAGTTATGATGTATTGAAACCTGGAGGCAGACTAATATCTATACGCGGACAAGTTAATAAAAAGAAAGCAGAAAGTAAGGGAATTACAGCATATTTCACATGGACAGAATTAAATCGTCAAGATTTAATAGAAGTTGTTAATTTATATGGATATGGTGTTGTCAAAGCTTACTTCGAAGCTATTTTCCCACTATCTTTTGTTCGAGAAGCTCATAAATTAAGTGAAAATGGTCATTCTAGAGGGAAAATTGTAATAAATAATAAATCATAATATATGATTTATTATTTAAATTAACATAACCGATGATTATCAGAAGCTCTAGCATAAAAAAGCACTACAAGTTCATGAGCTTGTAGCGCTTTTTATTGTGTTAATTACCAAACAACCGACTCCAGAAACCTTTTTTAGGTGGTTTTTCTTCCTTATCTTCGTATTCATTATCTATTTCTTCGAATTGTTTATCGTCTATTGTGGATGGTTCTTCATTGAGGTTTTCATTCTCTTTCTCTTCAGGTATATCTTTATGCTGCACCTCTGTAGGCTGTTCCCATTCTTGTTGTTGATCAGTATCTTTAGACTCTCCAGTAAATGTTGCTTCTTGTACATTAACATTTTGTCTCTCATTAACAGACGTATCAAAAGAATAATTAAGTCGTCTTTCTTCCTCTAATTGATCTTCTAATTTTTTAATCTTTTTATTACTTTCTAATGCTAATACTTGTTGATTTTCAAGCAATTTCGACCTTTCTTGCAACTCTTTTCTGTAAAATTCAATTGTTGTTTCATGACGACTTTCTTGCTTTTCAATTTGATTATTCAAAGTATCAATCTGGTTTTTAAGAATCTCCACTATTTGAGCATCAGTTTTAGATTCAACGTCAATATTATCTGGGTCTTTTTTTTGTTTACTTTCAGCAACATTTTCAAATCCATATTTCTTCTTATTTTCATTTACTCTTTGAACTATTTTTTCTATGTCGCTATCTTCTTTAATAAACGAAGTGTTTTCCTGTTTTATTGTTTCTATATTCAATCTTTTAATATTATTAAAAATTGTTTGCTTACTAACTTCTAATTCTTC